>NZ_NHZE01000039.1:0-5662 GCF_002207995.1 Pantoea sp. VS1 | reverse complement strand
CGCACTCGCTCCGGCGGGCTCACTCCCGTCGCGCCTCCGCTCATGCTTCGCGTCGCCGCCGTCCGTTATCCCGCCTCCCGCTCGCTTGCGCTGCGGCCTGCGGCGTCGCTCCTGAACACTTCGCTTTTCGCCGGGCTGTCATTCAGTCACGGCACAGGCCGGATCTGAGACAACTTTGACTGCGGAGGATTGCTTATGACTTTTAACGGGCCAGCGGTATACGTCGGGACTTATCACAAATATAACTGCGGCAGCATTTTCGGGAAGTGGTTCGATCTCACGGACTTTGAGGAGAAGGACGAGTTTCATGAAGCCTGCCGCGACCTTCATGCCTCTGAAGACGATCCTGAATTCATGTTTCAGGACTGGGAGGGGATCCCGTCACAGTTCGTGTCGGAATCTCATATTGACTGGGACTTTATCGCCGCCTGGAAGCAGGCGAAAGAAGAGGGCAGAGAAGCCGCATTTATTGCATGGGCGGACTATTCGGGCGTTTGTGATTTCGACGCGTTTGACGACGCGTACCGGGGAGAAGCGAAAACCGAGGAAGATTATGCTTACGGGTATGTCGAAGAACACGGCCTGCTGAATGACGTCCCGGAGCCGCTGCGGTCTTATTTCGACTACGAAGCGTATGCGCGTGACCTGTTCAGCAGCGGTCTGGTATTGCATGACGGTTTTGTGTTCAGTAACTGATGATTTCGGCAGGGCTGGCCCTGCCGTAAAGGAGAAGAAAATGAAACTGTCACCGCAAACCCGCGACATTCTTCGCCAGTATAAGGCCCTGATAAACGAGCGCCGGCGAGTCAGTGGCCAGAGAGAACTCAGGACAGAAGAAGTTGTGGATGAAATCTGCCATTACATGACCTGTCAGTGTGCCGTGTATATCGGTGGCCACTTTATTTTGCAGGGTGGCAAAGGGTAGTCAGCAACGTTCAGGCGGTTACGGCCGCCTGTCAGCCCGCCCAAAACCCTGCGCCTGCGGCGGCGGGGCAGCAGGGCACGCGCCGGACGGCGCGGCCACCGCCCCGCCTCTGATAACGGAGTGCTTCAGAAGGGCTTTTACAGCCTGTTTTTCAGATTTTTTTGTGGTAATGCGTGACCTCGGTTGCCGTTTATGCCCGTGTCGGACGGGGAAAAGGCTGTCTCACCGGGCGTCCTGTCGGCTGTCATGCTCCGCACAGAGCCGGCGGGCCGTCTCTGCCCGGCCCCGTTCCGGGGCAGCGGGTTTCCATCCTGACGCAACACCTTCCGCTTGCAGCAGCCGTTCCGGCTGCGCCGCTCAGTCGCGCCGTCTCCGGCGCTCCGCGCATCCCGCCAGCACACACGGCGGGATGTAAGGGGCAACGCCGTTTCGCGCCCGCGCGTCACGCCGTTGCGGCGGGTTCCCGCTTTCCGCAGGGGTTGTGTTCGCCCGTCTGAGTCCTTTCGCCGGGGCTGAGACAAGCACAAACCGCCTGGCTGTCCAGGGACGGCTGAAGCCTCTCGCAGGAAAATTTTTTGTCGGGCCAAAAATTTTTCCGCTCGCTCCCGGACAGCTGCACCGGCCCGTGCTCGTTACGCCCTTTGCGGCGAACGGCTCTCAAACGGGTGAAGGATACAACCTGGGGAGAAAGCAGCAGTTCCCCGCAAAACGTCAAGACCGCGGCCCCGGCAACTCAACGGGTGACGGTTTTTAAGGGCAAAAAAAAGGAGATTTCATGGAAAAGTCAGCAGTGGTGCGCTTACCGGACGACATCTTTACGCGTGAGGAAGCGAACGAGGTCGCTGCGCAGTACTCCAACGTCGCCATCGAGGACGATCAGGGTACGCACTTTCGCCTGGTCGTGCGTAAGGACGGCGCTATGGTCTGGCGCGCATGGGATTTTGAGTCAAATGCGGGGGAAGGTCTGAACCGTTATATCGGTGAGTACGGCATCCGCAAAACGCAGTAAGCAGTGAAAGGTGCCCTGCCGGAGAGGTCACTCCGCAGGGCGTGACAGTTATCAATCTGGAGAACCAATAATGTCAGTAACCGAGTCTAAACCAAAAGCAGCAAAAAAAACCAGCGTCAAAAAAGTCACCGACGCCGAACAGGCGGCGGTCAGCGCGGCGCTTGAAGCCGCGCCACTGGAGCACGCGCCCCTTTCGGCGTTCGTGGTGTCGCCGCTCAATGCGCGCACCATCCCGTATTCTGCTGAGAGCGTGGAGAGCCTGGCGGCCACCATTAAGTCGGTCGGCCTGTTGCAGAATCTGGTCGCTCACGCGCTGCCTGACGGGCAACTGGCGGTGGCCGCAGGCGGCAGACGCCTCACCGCCCTGAATCTGCTGCGCTCACAGCAGGTTCTGACGTCCGATCATCCGGTGGCGTTCAAGCGTGTGACCGAAGACATGGCGGCGCTCGTTTCTTATATCGAAAACGCCCAGCGCAGCGACATGCATGCGGCAGAGCAGATAGCCAGCTTCGGTACGCAGGCGGCGCAGGGGAAAACCGCCGAGCAGATTGGTACAGAGGCGGGTTACAGCACCCGCCACGTCCAGCGCATGCTCAAACTCGCGAACCTCGCCCCGTCACTTCTTAAGCTGCTGGCAGACGACAAACTGACCGTTGAACAGTGTCAGGTGCTCTGCCTGGAAGACGATCAGGAACGTCAGGTGAGCGTCTACGAGTCGGTAAAATCGGGCTGGCCTGAACTGCCCCTCTCCATGCTGAAAAAGCAGATCACCGACAAAGAAATTTCCATCACTGACGATCGTTTCCTGTTCGTGGGCCGTGAGGCCTACGAGAACGCAGGCGGCGTGGTACGTGAAGACCTGTTCAGCCAGCAGGACGGCGAAGGAACGGCAGACATCGTGCTGCTGGAAAAACTGACCGTGCAGAAGCTGGAGGCGATGGCGCAGGAAATCCAGGCACAGGAGGGCTGGAAGTGGAGCATGGGCCGGATGAAATCTCTGTGGCCTCACGGAGATGGTCTGGAATACCGCCTCACAGACGAGCCTGCTCCTGTTTATGTCGGTGAAGAAGAAAAGCGTATCGAGGAACTGTTCAACAAACTTGAATACTGCTCCGAGAACAATGACGAGGACGGCTACAGCGCGGCTTCTGATGAAATTGACGCCATTGAGCAGGCCGCGCAGATCCGCGCATGGACACCTGAAACCCGCGCAACAACGGGCGTGGTGGTCGGTTTCAACGCTTACGGCGAACTGTGTGTGGATCGGGGCGTGATTCGCCTTGCGGATGTGGAGACGGTGGAAACGGAAGAAAGCAGCGGCGCGGAGCAGCCACAGGAGCCGCAGGAGAGCACCGCCGAAACATCCGGTGCCAGCCGCTTTGAGTATCAGTCACCGCCCGATGAGGCCGAGGGGATCAGCCTGCCGCTGCTCACGAAAATGTCCTCCGAGCGCACCCTTGCCGTGCAGGCCGCGCTGATGCAGCAGCAGAAAAAAGCCATTGCCCTGCTGACCTGGCAACTCTGCCGGAGCGTGTTCACTGCCGGTTATTTCCGCAGCAGACCGTTCCGGATCAGCCTGACCGAGTCACATTCCACCCTGACGGGGAATGCCCCTTCCGGCAAGGACGGAGCCGCCTTTCTGGCGCTCACGGTGGAGCGCAAAAGGCTGGAAGCGCTGTTACCGAAGGGCTGGGGTGAAGACCTCACCGCGTTTTTCTCGCTGAACGGCGAAACGCTCATGGCCCTGTTGACCTTCTGTGTCGCCTGCTCGGTGGACGGCGTCCAGACCCGCGAATGTGGCCACACCTCGCGCAGTAACCTGATTGAACTGGAGGCCGCGCTGGGCTTCAACCTGCGCGACTGGTGGAACCCGACAAAAGCCGGATTGTTCGCTGACCTGAAACACGCCCAGATTATCGATGCCCTGAACGAGGCCGGACTCACGGGCGCGGCGCGGGATGCACAGAAAATGAAGAAGGGCGACGCCGCAGAACTGGCTGAAAACAAAATGCGCGACACGCGCTGGGTGCCTGCCTGGATGAAGGGGCCGGAGCCGGAAAAGGCCACTGACGACGCCGCTGTCAGCGAGGCTGACAGCGACAGTGACAACAACGATCCCGCTCACGCGGCCTGACAGGGAGCGCGGCCCTTCGGGGCCGCAGGGAGACCATCATGGAAAATACCGTAATGAACAATCTCAGCGTGCTGGCGTCAATGCATCCCTGTGAGTTTGAAGAGTGGCGGGCGCGGGGCGAGGGCGAAAGGCATGTGCTGACCAGCGCAGTGCTTTCCCTGCTGACCGTCCCGGAGGGCTGGACGGTCAACGGTGAGTACCGGGCCGAATTCGGCGGCCTGTTCCCGGTGCAGTTGCGCTTTGCGCCGCCCGGTGAGGCATTCTGCCTCTGCGTGTGCAGTCCCGGCGAAGTGGCCGGGGAGTGGCTTGTCCTGATCGCGTCGGCAGATGGCGGCTGCGTGCGCGACGTACTCCGGCTGACGCCGTTCGATCCTGCGCGCATCAGCGCCCTGATCGCCGCTGCCGCGCAGGCCTGCCTGCTGGAGTACAGCGTCAGCGGCCTGGCAGATTACCTGGTACAGGAGGGCGATGCATGATCCCCGGCAACCGTTCACTGGTGCCGCTGTGCGAGGCGCGGCGCGCCATGCTTCAGGCTGTTGATTACGTGGAGCGCAGGCGCGAACGTCAGACGCTTCGCGCTGACTTCCCTTATGCGCAGGCGTTCTTCCGCTTCCTGAAGGGCAGCAAGCGCATCACCCTGCGTGAACTGCGCTTCTTCGATCCCGTTCTGCGGGAGGAAGCGTTACGCGGCCGCAAGCGCGAGTGGCTGCGGGCCGTTGACTGGCTCATCGAAAGCGGGGGCTGCGCCACCCACCCGCTGCCGTCGGACGCGGCCCGCCTGCTCTTTCCGGAAGCCCTTTTTCAGATCCGTGAACGACGGCAGAGGAGGGAGGAAATGCGCGACGAAAAATACACCCGTCAGTATCTTCGCAAACAGACCCAGCAGGAGCGGACGCGAATGGCGCTGACGGGGCAGGCTGAAATCGAGCTCGCGTTCCAGACGCCTGCAACTGTCGCCAGCTGGGCATCAAAGTGGGCAAACACAGAGGTGCGCCAGAGTGATTTGATGACGATGTTTTTCCGCTGGGGTGAGCGCTTTCCCTCTATGGCCGGTTTTGAACGGCGGTTTTTTTACGAAGAGCCTCTGTGGAAGATGGCCGCTGAAGCCCGATACCTGTCAGAAGATTCTACAGAGACTGTCCGGGAGCTTGAGCGCTGGATGGTACCGAATAAGCTGACGCAGGGCCGGGTGTCAGTCTGAGCCGCCGGTTCTCGTTCACGCGGCCAGAGATGGTGATTAATTGTCAGGGGTATGGGCGGGGCAGGGATCACAGGCAAGCCGCTGATGCCCTTAACAGGAAGCAGCCCCCGCTCCGAAGACGGGGTGCTGGTTCTGCCCCCTGAAGACCGTAATCCCGGTAATACCCTTCCTGAGCGCTTATTTTCCTCTCACTTTTGCAGTTCACACAGTAAGACCTTTCAGGCATGGCCCCCTTCGGCTCCTGCCCTGGCGGGCAGTCGTCGAGCCCCACTGCGCTAACCGGCAGAGCCGGTAAGCTCCGCCGGATCGCGTTGCGCTCCGGGCCTGCCGGCTAGGGTCTGATGGCAAACGTCCAGGTCAACCCCTGCAGCCGGCTGGCGCCGGCGCGCTCAC
>NZ_NHZE01000038.1:0-52634 GCF_002207995.1 Pantoea sp. VS1 | reverse complement strand
GTTGTACTTGTTCAGTTCATCAGAAATGTTTTTTAATATTTTTTTAGCATCAGACTCACTATTACAAAGGATTCTATAATCATCTTTAAATCTAACACCAACAAATTCAATACCTTTGAGTTTTAAAGATACATCTCTATCAACTTTGGAAAGAACTATTTCCGCAATCAAATCACTTAAAGAAGATCCAACTGATATGCCGTTAGTTTTTTTATCATTTGAGTATTGTAGCAATCTATCAAGTTTATTACCTAAAAGAGTATATTCTTTATCGTCACGTGATTTATTTTTCTCATGTAATGCCCAAGGAATGCTATGAGTATATATTGAGGCATAAAAATTGGTAATATCAGTTCTAACTAAGTAGCTATAGTTTACAGCATCAACAATCAGATCCCTTTCAGCCATCTCAATCCACTCATATATCATCCTCCCAGAACGTATGGGTGAAAAAGACAAATCCTCTGCTTTAGTAACCGGAATAGGCAAACTGTAAGTAAAAATTTTAGTTTCATCATTAAAAAGGTGGTTGACTACTAACTGCCAATCTTTGACAAGCCAATAAACCATATCATGATAATATTTGGGATGCTGTATACCAAAAATACGATGAGTGAGTGATGTTTTAGGGTATGACACATTAACAATCTCTTTCTCTTTAAGATTGTTTAGGTTATCAAAATACGGTTCTCGATTTAATTTATTCCTTCTGGCTTTGAAGCTAGGGGGTAAAACGTATTCCTCTGGGAAATAGCCATCATTCAGTAACCATTGACCAACTACTTTTGGCTTAATACCATTAAGAAGTTTTTTAGTTTCTTGATAATGCTCCCTAACTAGCATGCAACCCTCGCCGACTCAAACGTTATGGTTTTACCATGAAAATGATAGTCTTATTCTACAACACTTTTCAAGTGACGCATCAACATAGTTACTTACTGCATAGATTATTTACCAACACATTAAAAGCATGCAATGCGGCAGCCTGAAAAAATAAACACTCCTCTGACCAAAAAGGCACTACACCGCAACCGCCTGCCACTTTCATACCAGTAAATTTTTTTAGTTTTATTTTTCTACAAACCGGTAAGCCAGCCCGCGCCAGTACAGGTTCTTTGGCATGAAAACCGGACTGGAAAAATAGAAACGAATTTCACTTTTTTTCAATTTCTGCACTTTCAGGGCTGGCACTAATTTTTTCAGATGCTTGTTTCAGAAGGGATTTTTAATTTTACGTCACTGTTCGGTAAGAGGTAACGCCTAACATGAAAATAATAATATTATTAAACTCAGATGGTTATTAAAGGGGGATACTGAAAAATTTTCATCACATTTTAGCAGTGCCGGGCATGCGTTTCGCCTCCCGGTCTGCTGCCGTTAAGCCCGTTTTTTTCGCCCTTAACAGAAGTTCCAGCGCCTTATCGCTATCTTGTTCCGGCAGGGCATCAATCAGTTCTTTAACCCTTCCCTGCCCCTTAAGGGCGCTGGGGCTGATGGTATGCGAAAAGGACGCGCTTATCACAAATGTGTGGCCGCATTCAACGTTGGTACAGCTACAGTAAACGTCCGCCAGTTGCGGATGCCTACGGTTGGTCTTGCGGATCGTGGCGTCAGCAAGACATTCAGGGCAGGTCATTTTCATTATGCGCATGCAGTTTACTTAATTAATTGCCTGACAGAATAAGTCTGTTTACCTGAGAGCGTGTAACAGCGGCAATACTGGTAACATCATTGATTTATAACGATAAATACCGTTACTCCTGCATTTCTTGTCGAGGTAACGTGTGGTAACACCCGGTTTTTGTTACCTTTGTTACCCCCCCTGTTTTTTAACCGGTAACACCCACAGCCCCTGTGGTGCCTGGCTTTGACGTTAATTTACTAAAATTAGGATCATATTTATGTTTTAAAAAGGATTTTATTGATGTGAGTTGACTTGAGAAAACTAGGGTGTGGTGCCGGAAACAGGAGTCGAACCTGCGACCTTCGCATTACGAATGCGCTGCTCTACCAACTGAGCTATACCGGCATTGAGGCGGGAACTACGGGGAGTAAACATAGAAAAATCGGGGGGATGAGTCAAGATGGTGCCGGTTAAGTGCTGCGTTTTTCAGCATCACCCGCGCTGGCCTTCCGATTTTGACGCGGAGAAACCGCCGCAAACAGTGCCCTCTCGCGCCAGGTACAAAAAAAGGCGAGGCCGCAGCCTCGCCAAAAGGTGCTGGCCTCAATCGTAATAAGGAAGCTTACGATCGACACCGTTGATATTGACCAGCACAAAGCCCGTCGGCGTGGTTTTATTGGTCGGCGTACCTGCTGCCGTCGCGACGGTAAGCACGCCTTTCTCGTTAGCCCCAATACCCGCGACGCCATTGTGCAGGCCAAAGCGCGCCGCCGGTTTGAGGGTGCCCATTTTGGTGGTATCCGTCACCACCGAGAAATCAGGCTGGAACAGCGAGCAGGAGCCGGCTTCAAAACGCGTCGGACCGGTGGTCTTCAGGTTAATCAGCGTGTCGCCGCTGTTGGCGCGCAGCTTCACCCATACCACGGCATACGTGGTGCCGACGCGGCTGTAGCGAATATCCAGCACCGCCGGCTGCCCCATATGGCAGGCGTCAGCCCATACCGTTTCCAGCCGCTGCAGGTTAATCCACGTTTTCCCGGTGCCCGCCAGATTGACCGGCGAAGCGGCCGTTCCGGTTGGCTGGGTGGCGTCGGCTTTACCAATCAGCTCCATCACCCACTGCTGATTCGCCGTCGGGAAGAACAGCTGGCCGAGGCGATACCAGTTATCGGTGTCGGTATTGTTGGTGACTTTGTGGCCGCTGTAGTAGCCCGCGCGGAATGAGCCGGTAATCAGCGTGCCGTGATGCTCTTCACGGCGATAGCCGTAGTCAAAAGTCGACAGCCAGCGCGTGCCGGCCATATCGTTCGAGATCTTCGCCCCGGACTGCAGGCCAATCTGGCGCATGATGACGCGCGCATTATTGAGATTGAACGGCGTGCCGCAATCCTCAATGTTCAGCGTATCAATGCTCCAGGCACCGTCCGACAGATCGCCCGGATTACGCGTGTGCTCAATCCACACGTTACGCATGATGCCCTGCGTCACGCGCGGCATGTACAGCGTGGCGTCGCCGTAGCCGGTCTGGAAGTTACAGTTGCAGATCTCGATAGCCGTTGAGTGGTCCCACTTGCCGTTTGGCGAGTTCGACCAGCCAATATCAAACACCCGGCCATAGGTCCACAGCGAGTAGATCTGGTCGAATTTACTGTCGAGCGTATCCAGCGCTTTAATCACCGTGCCGCCGCTGTTTTGCGCACGGAAACAGTAAATATTTAACGTGGTGCCTTCGATGCAGGTGTTTTCGAAGAACGGCTGCACGTTGGTGCACATCTCGGCGGTGATAGTGCCGGTGTTGGTGGTGACGTCGGCCGATGCCTGACCGTGCCAGGTAATGCCTTTGATCGCGGTCCGCCGTGCTTTCACTTTGAACACCGTGTTGGCACTTTTGTCGGAGATGATGGTGGTGCGCGGCAGCGAACCCAGCTCCACGTCATCCCCCTGCAGACCAAAAAAGGCGATCTCGGTGGCGCTGATGTCGATTGGGTTAATCAGGAATTTACCGCCCGGGAAACGCACCGGCAGGTCACGGATGTTACCGCTGTAGCCCTGCGTCCACGCCAGCATGCGGTTAAAGGCGTCGGTATCGTTAGCGTAACCGTCCCCTTTCGCGCCGAAGTGGTAGACGTTGACGTCGGCCGGATCGTTGATCACGCGTTTCCAGTAAAAGCCATTACCGACCGCCAGCGTACCGCCGTCATCGGCGGCCGTGGTGGTGCCGATAAAGCCGGTGAAATCACCGCCGCCACGGAAGGTGGAGTCAGGATTATAGCGGCGCAGGAACGCCAGATCGCCGTTTTTGGCCGGCACAGTGGTACGCAGTTCAGCAAAAGAGTTAACTTCGATCATCTTAGCCTCCTCGGCATTTCAGGTTTGCAATACAAAGCGAGAGAACAGCGTCAGTGCGCCGCCGGGCGGCAGTGCTGGTCCCAGAGATCGTTGTGGTTGTTGATGGCGCGCACGGTGCGAATGTCCATGCGTTCGGCGTCATTGCCGTGGGTGTAAATTGGGGAAAATAACGAACAGGCGGAGTCGATAACGACGGGCGCCTCAGGGTTGGTGGTATTTCGACTGCTGCAGCTTGTCGCGAGCAGCAGCGTCATCAAGATTACCGTTGCGGGTTTCCACACGTCTGGCCTCCTCACGCAGCTGTTGCTGCTGCTGATTAACTTCAACCGCCTGCGCGGCGGTCTTTTCGGCCTGCGCAACATCAGCTTTCGCCTGCTGCTGCACCTTGCCGATTTTTTTGCCGCCGGCGTAGCTGGCAATCAGCGCGGCAATCACGCCGCCAATTGCTGCCAGCCAGTGCCAGCTGCCGGCAAGCTGAGAAAGAAGAAAGCTCATGGTTTGTCCTCCAGCGTTTTTCTCTGCTCCACCAGGTTCTTCTGACGCACGAACTGCGCCAGTACGCCCATCGCCACCATAAAGGCGCCGATCAGGCCGAGATAGTTGTGCGGCAGGATCTCTTTGATATCCGCCGGCAGCGCGTTCCACGCATCCAGCGCTGACGAGGGAAACGACTGCACCCAGGCGCTGAGCATTGAACCCAGCGACGCCAGCCACACCGACCAGGTTTTAAACAGCAGGCGCGCGTGTTTAACAAACTCCAGCGTGGTGAAGCGCTGGAGCAACAGCAGCAGGATGATGGCCGCCAGCACGGCGATAACGAACAACAGCCAGCGCATGTTCATAACAGCCCCCTGTAAATGTCGTAGGTGCCCGTGCGCATCACTTCGGCATGACGCCGGGCGCGCCCCGCGGTTTGCCGCGCCCACAGGCTGTCGAGCATGGCGTTCGCCGCCGCGTCGAAATCACGTTGCGTCACCGCGGTGAGCATGCCGCGAAACAGCGCCAGACCGTCGACGCCCATCTGGTAGGCCATGCTGATCAGCACATCGCTGCGCGCTTCATTGCATTGACTCAGTGCCTGCTGCACCAGTGCGCGCTGCTGCATCTCCTGCACCTTGCCTTCAACGATGCACTGCTTCCACACGTCGCCAACGCGGCGCGGTACGCGGAAGATATAGTGGCTGAGCGACGCGCCTTTCGGCCCGATGCGAATACCGCCCGCAACGGTGGGAAACCCCTGCGTGTCGAGGTAAGGCGCTTCGCGGTATCCCTCTTCGAAATTCAAAATGGCAATGATTTGGCTCATAACGGTTCCTCTTTGACGGGCGCAACGGCATGAAAAGCTGCGCAAATAACCACAATACATAAACCTCGCTGATCGGTTGCGCCGGGCGACAGGCAGCCGTTAAGCGCAACGCTCAAGCGCAACTAAACAGTGAGGGAAGGTGAAACGTTCCGTTCAGAACTGGGAAAACAGCAGAGAATTAACGCACGGCGTACAGATGAACGTGGGGCAAACAGCAGTTATCAAAGCTGGGGTTGTCGTTGCAGGGCCGGGTGGGCGCCAGTACTGCGCGGTCTACCCGGGAGCGGATTTCCCGCTGGCAGATGCGCTCGGCGGTGCGCAGGGTGATCTCATCACACTCCAGGCCCAGGGCACTGTCGATGCTGCGCTTCAGGCGGCTGAGCGGCTGACGCCGCCGGTGGCGACGGGTGCGCGCGTTTCCGCTAAAGACTGATTTGCCATATTGAATAATCGCCATAACTCCTCCTGTGAATGAGTCTTTGGCGATGGGGTGGTGAGCACGGCGATTCGGCACAGACCGGGACGTCCGTGGCCCCTCTGCAATCACCCGCAACTGGCTTGCCCGGCCGTAAAAAACGGCCAGGTATAAGCAGAGGAGAGTGAAAGCAGAGGACAACTGACGACGCTGCTAAGTGCGTATCCACCCCATCCCAAAATTCACTGACTTTGGGTGGGTTGTCTCGCGCTTGTGCAGCGCCTCAATTGTTTAAGAGCGGGCTCGTCCGGGAGCAGAGATGTCGTCCATCTATGGTCAAATTATTAACAGGTTCTAATGCATTGGCAAACACTGACAGTTAATTTTTTATTTACCGACAGTTAAATTTTTGATTTCAGCCGGATTATTTTTTTGCCGGTTAGCGCACTGCTGCTCAGCCCAGAATCTGATAGTCACGCGCCTGGCTCATGATGACGCGGGCAATCACCTGCAGCGACGCCGCTTCGTCCAGCGTCAGATACCAGGTCTCGTAGCGTTTGTTATCGGAGATCACCGCCACCTTCTTGTGCTGTAACTGCAGCCGCTTGAGGTAGAGCTGGTTGTCGAGATTGAACAGATAGATACCGTCGCCGTCGAAGCGGTGCACGCTGATATCAACGAACAGCTGATCGCGCGGTGCGAAGGTACCGGCCATGGAGTCACTGTTCAGGGCAATCAGCCGGATATTTTCGGCCGGGCGGCCGTTAAACAGCACGCGCGCCTCATCCAGACCGTATTCAATCGCCTGAATGGTCTCGACCAGTTCGTCGCGCGCGACAATACCCTGTGCGCTGCGTTGCCCGATGTCCAGGCTTTCGACGCGGAACATGTGCTGCGGATCGATCAGGCGCTGACGGGCAAGCGCCACATCCGGTTTTTCCATGCCGAACTGCAGCCACTCCACGCGCACGCCTAACAGCTGGCTGAGCGCCAGCAGATTACTGTCATCCGGAATGGATTGCGCGTTAAACCATTTCCAGACCCCTGGAGTTGAGATCCTGCATCCCCGTTGTTGCAGTGCCTGAGCGACCTGTTTGTTCCGTCCATGTCCGACAATTCCCGCGCTCTCGCATGCGGCAATCAGCCTGGCAGTAAAAGCTTGTCTCGTACTCTCTTTTTTAACCATCAGTTAATAGTCTGCCATCAGTAAAAGACTGAATGTTATTTTCATTTTTGCTACCAGTTCATTTTATATTACCGCTAGTTTACTACCCAACCGCTTTTATCAATAAAGCTGGACGATCATTATCCTCTTCGCCCTGGTGGAAACCAGTAATGAATCTCTGACAGCTTGTTCTGACAGGGGTTTTCAGGATTGTTCTGTAACGCTGAGACCAGCACCCACAGCAAAAAATGGGCGAAAAGCCGCAGGCGCGCCACAGATGACAGGAATAAAACGAAAAGCTCTGGAAATAACTGGATCGAAAGCGATCAAAAAGGGCACCGCGTCAGGTGCCCATTATGATGCCGGAGAGAAAACTAACGGCGCAGGGTATCGTCGCCCCAGCCAATCCATTTGTAGGTGGTGAGCGCTTCCAGCCCCATCGGACCGCGCGCATGCAGTTTCTGGGTACTGACCGCCACTTCAGCGCCGAGACCGAACTGGCCGCCGTCGGTAAAGCGGGTGCTGGCGTTGACGTACACCGCCGATGAGTCGACCTGATTCACGAAGCGATTGGCGTTGCCAATACTGCGCGTCAGAATACCGTCGGAGTGCTGGGTGCCGTGCGCGCGGATGTGCGCGACCGCTTCATCGAGGTCCGCCACCAGCTTGACGTTCAGATCGTTCGACAGCCACTCATCGTCGTATTGGTGCATCTGCACCGCCACCACGCTGGCCGGGCCCTGCTGCAGCAGCGCCAGCGCGTTTTGGTCGGCGTGCAGCGCAATGTTCTCCTGCGCCATACGCTGCAGAAACGCCGGAATGAAGCGCTCAGCCTGATCGCGATGAATCAGCAGGGTTTCCAGCGAGTTACAGGCGCTGGGACGTTGCTTCTTGGCGTTAACAATCACCTCCAGCGCGGCGTCCGTCTCCATGGTTTCGTCAAGATAGAGATGGCACACGCCGATACCGCCGGTGATCACCGGAATGGTGGAATTTTCGCGACACAGCTTGTGCAGCCCGGCACCGCCACGCGGGATCAACATGTCAACGTAGCGATCGAGCTTCAGCAGCTGATTCACCAGTTCGCGATCCGGATTCTCAATCGCCTGCACCGCTGCTGCCGGTAAACCATGCTTGATGAGCGCGTTCTGGATCACCCGCACCGTGGCGGCGTTGGTGCGCCAGGTCTCTTTGCCGCCGCGCAGAATCGCCGCGTTGCCGGTTTTCAGACACAGTGACGCCACATCAACCGTGACGTTTGGGCGCGCTTCGTAGATCACCCCGATCACGCCGAGCGGCACGCGACGTCGTTCAATGCGCAGGCCGCTGTCGAGCAGCCCGCCGTCGATCAGCTGGCCAACCGGATCGGCCAGACGGCACACCTGGCGCACGTCATCCGCGATGCCTTTCAGGCGCTGCGGATTGAGCGTCAGACGATCGAGCAGCGCCGCGCTCATGCCGTTAGTGCGCGCATCGGCCAGATCCTGCTGGTTAGCCGCCAGAATGTCGGCGCTTTCCGCTTCCAGCCGATCGGCGATGGTCAGCAGTACCTGATTTTTTTGTTCGGTGGAGAGCTCCGCCAGTTTGTACGACGCCTCACGCGCCGCTTTCCCCATCTGTTCTAACATCATCCGCTCCTTAACTGACGATCATATCGTCGCGGTGCACCGCAACCGGGCCATATTCGTAACCGAGAATCTCACCAATCTCCTGACTGTGATGACCGGCGATCATGCGCATCGCATCGCTGTTATAGCGCGTGACGCCGTGGGCGATATCGCGCCCCTGCAGGTTACGGATGCGGATCACTTCGCCGCGCGAGAAATTGCCCTGCACGTCACGGACGCCTTTCGGCAGCAGTGAACTGCCGCGCTCCAGCACCGCCGCCAGCGCGCCGTCGTCTATGGTGATCTCGCCCGCCGGTGGCGCGCCGAAGATCCAGCGCTTGCGGTTTTCCAGCGGTGACTGCTGCGCGTGGAAGCGCGTCCCCACCGGTTTGCCGTGCAGCACATCCCCAATCACATCCGCGCGGCTGCCGGCCGCAATGATGACGTCAATACCGGCGCGGCAGGCAACATCCGCCGCCTGCAGTTTGGTGGCCATGCCGCCGGTGCCGAGACCGGAGACGCTGCCGCCAGCCAGTGTGCGCAGCGCATCATCAATCTGATGCACATCGCTGATCAGTTCTGCCTCGGGATTGGTGCGCGGATCGGCGGTAAACAGGCCAGGCTGATCGGTCAGCAGCAGCAGTTTATCGGCACCGCCGAGCATCGCCGCCAGCGCGGACAGGTTGTCATTATCGCCAACCTTAATTTCCGCAGTTGCCACCGCGTCGTTCTCGTTAATGACCGGCACGATATGGTTGTCGAGCAGCGCGCGCAGCATATCGCGCGCGTAGAGGAAGCGTTCACGGTCTTCCATGTCGGCGCGCGTCAGCAGCATCTGCCCGATATGGATACCGTAGATGGAGAACAGCTGCTCCCACAGCTGGATTAAACGGCTCTGCCCCACCGCAGCCAGCAGCTGCTTTGAGGCGATGGTCGGTGGCAGTTCCGGGTAACCAAGGTGTTCGCGACCGGCGGCAATCGCGCCTGAGGTGACGATGATAATGCGATGACCGGCGGCGTGCAGTTGTGCACACTGCCGAACCAGCTCCACCATATGCGCCCGGTTCAGCCGGCGCGATCCGCCGGTGAGGACGCTGGTACCCAATTTGACCACCAGGGTCTGACTGCCACTCATGTTTTTCCTGCCATGTAAGAAAAAAATCTGCGAAGGGACGTTTTATCAGGAGTCAGCAAGGAAGCCAACAGCGGCAAGGGGAAAAGCACAAAAAACGCCTGACAAGCGGGTAGACCAAAAGTTCGCGATTAACAAGAAATCAGAAAAAATGTCATAAAACCTTCATTGCCAGTCGGTAAAACGTCCCGTGTTTTACAAACCTTTTCACGGGTACAACAAATCTTACTCATTGGGATTGATAGCAAAATGAAGAAAAGCACACTGGCACTCATCGTTTCCGCGCTGGCTCTGGCCTCGACCGCACAAGCCGCAGAAGTTTATAACAAAGACGGTAACAAACTGGATCTGTACGGTCGTGTGAAAGGCATGCACTACTTCAGCGACAACGCAGCCGCTGACGGCGACAAAACTTACATCCGTCTGGGCTTCAAAGGGCAGACGCAGATTAACGACCTGATGACCGGTTACGGTCAGTGGGAATATCAGTTCCAGGGTAACCGCGCGGAAACCAACACCGACGCTAACATCGGTAACAAAACCCGTCTGGGCTTTGCCGGTCTGAAGTTTGGTAACTACGGCTCTGTTGATTACGGTCGTAACTACGGCGTGGTTTACGATGTGCTGGCATGGACCGACGTGCTGCCAGAATTCGGTGGCGACAGCGCCTACACCGACACCTACATGCTGGGCCGTACTTCTGGCGTCGCCACTTACCGCAACAGCAATTTCTTCGGTCTGGTTGATGGCCTGCGTTTCGCGGTGCAGTATCAGGGCAAGAACGATTCCACCAGCGCCAACGGCCGTTCAGAGATTCCTAAGCAGAACGGCGACGGTTACGGTGCGTCACTGGGTTACACCCTCGGCGATAGCGGTGTCAGCCTGATGAGTGCGATCTCCTCTGCTGACCGTACCAACTCGCAGGACGTGGCGACCCGTCTGGGCCGTGGTGACAAAGCGGAAGCCTGGGGCGCGGGCATCAAATATGACGCGAACAGCATCTACCTGGCATCGACCTACTCTGAAACCCGTAACATGACGCCAATCACGGGCGGCGTGGCGAATAAAACGCAGAACTTTGAAGTGGTTGCGCAGTATCAGTTCGACTTCGGTCTGCGTCCATCGCTGGGCTACGTGCAGAGCAAAGGCAAAGACATTGAAGGCATTGGCGATGCGGACATCGTGAAATATGTCGACGTGGCGATGACGTACTACTTCAACAAAAACATGTCGGCCATGGTTGACTACAAAATCAACCAGCTGGATGACAACAACCCGCTGGGCATCAACAGCGATGACGTGGTAGCGGTCGGTCTGACCTACCAGTTCTAAGCGTCAGCATTACCCTGTCTGTGTCTGTAAAAAAAGAGCCGGCTCATCACCGGCTCTTTCTTATTCTGGTCTGACTCAGGTTCAGGCGCTGAGTTTAACCGGCTCTTCTTTGAACCCTGCCGCGGGCCTGAGATCAAGCTTAAACTCATGCAGCGTGGCTTTCAGGCGCTCGTGGAAATTACGCAGCGTGCTCTCCACTTTCTCATTGTTCTCTTTGCCCTTGATGGCGGCCACGCTCCAGTCGCCGTCTTTATCAAACAGGCCGAAGTGGTATTCGTAGGTGAAGTGATCTTCATAGGCGTTCAGCGTCATCCACCAGCCCCAGAACTCGCGGCTTTCCGGCGCCGGTTTGACGTTGACGCACGCTGCCAGGCAATCAAAGAAGAAACGCGTCTCTTCACACTGTCCTTCACGGATGTACGGCCCCAATTCGGTGAAGCGCTTAAGCAGGCGACTACGGGGGTGACCACTCGGTAACGTCATGCTAACTCTCTCCCTCAAATAAACCGTATAAAACGCAGCGCGGCGGCAAAACGCCACCGCACGTATTTTCCCGAAGATAAGTTGTAGCAGAGTCTGCGTATTTCGCCAGTTAGCGCTGCAACTGTTTTGCCAGCCAGTCGCAAATTTGATTGAGCGCCCTGTCAAAGCTGGCAAACACTGGCGTAGCGGGAATCGCCAGCGCCTTGCCCTGCGCCGAGGAGTTGACGATCAGCTGCGCCTCCTCTTCCGGGCTGAACAGATCGTTGGGCCAGTAAGCGGCCAGCATCGGTACCGGCGTCCGGCGGCCCAGCAGGCCCTGTACTTTGAGCGAATAGCGGTTGAGCTCAATGCGCAGATTGCTGTCGGAGGTCGACGACATACCCAGCCGGCTGGCCAGCATGTCCATATACATATCAGGCAGTTGCTGCTGGCGCTGCGCATCGACAAACACGTGATGCACCATCGGCCCGAGCGATGCCACCGCGCGCAGACGCGGCACCTCAAGGTAAGCCAGCCGCGTCGCCACGTTGGCACCAAAGCGGTAACCGAACAGCGCCACGCGCGTGTGGTCAATCCACGGCACGTTGCTCAGCTCGCGCAGCACCTGCTGATGCAGCTGGCTGGTGTCCTGATTGAGCGTCCATTTGCTGCTGAAACCCACCGACGGCATATCCAGCGTCAGCATGGCGATGCCGCGCGGTGCCAGATAATCGTGAAACAGCCGGTAATGGTCGCTCTGCAGCGAGTCGAGACCGCCGCACAGCAGCACGGTGGGATACGGCGCGCTGGCCTGCGCCGGCATATGCAGGAAGCCGGTGACCGGACTGCCGCCGCTGATGGGAAAGGTCAGGGATTTCAGCTCGCCGGGCAGGCGCTGGGTGGCTTCTTCATAAGCGCGATTCGCCAGCACCTGCGCCTGATCCGCCAGCTCATCACCTTTAATGTACGGATACGCGGCCAGGCTGTAGAGACTGGCGGCATGCAGCCACTGCTGGCCGGCCTCATCGTGATCGGCGTTCTGCATCGCGCGCTGCTGCCACAGCGCCGCCTGCTTCGACCACTCATAGTTCCAGTTGCCGCCGCGATAGCCAATCACCGTGTCCAGCAGCGTTTCGTCGGTGTGTTCAAACTCACTGACGGCAATGCGCGCCAGCACTTCGCTGATCTCCTGCGGCGCCAGGCCGCGCCATGTCCACAGCAGCTTGTTCAGCATGCGATACCAGCCGCGCTGGGTATCGCCTTCCAGGGCATTGTGCACCTGCGCCGTCGGGTGGTGCTGGCGATGCACCAGCGAGGAGGTTTCCGGGTGTTTGAAGCGGGGTTTGAACAGTTCTTCGCTGAGATTTTTCTCGGCCATCTTAAGCTTCTCCTGCGGCAGTCGCATAGATGGCTAAGAGTGTACTGCACCCGCCGCACGGGCGCGAGGCGCAGAAAGCACCACGCCCGGCATAACCGGGCGTTGTTTGCGTTGCATCAATCAGCTTTTTACAATCGGCGGAATGTACACCACGCCCATGTCCCACGGCTGCTCGATCCAGGTGTTCTGCGGAATATCGACAATGTAGTCGTCCACCAGCGCGCGGCCAGCCGGCTTGGCGAAAATGGTGCAGAAACGCGCTTTTGGATACATATCACGAATCGCCTGCGCGGTACCGCCGGTATCCACCAGATCGTCGATGACCACAAAACCTTCACCGTCGCCTTCTGCGCGCTTCAGCACTTTCATTTCACGCTGGTGATCGTGATCGTAGCTGGAGATGCACACGGTATCGACGTAGCGAATCCCCAGTTCACGCGCCAGCAGCGATGCCGGAACCAGACCACCGCGGCTGACCGCGATGATGCCTTTCCACTGTTCCACAGGAAGCAGGCGCTGGGCCAGTTTACGGGCATGAATCTGCAGCATGTCCCAGGTAACGACGTATTTTTCGCTCATAAAAGGAATCCCGGCCAATGAGATTGGCTTAAAAATATGCAAGGGGGAAAAGGTTGCGCGAGATTATAAGGATCTGACGCGTTAAAAACCAGCACCCGTCACATCGGTTGCAGGTTTTTAGCGCGCCCGATGGCGCACCCGGCAGGAAACAGTGATATTCTCTGGCCCATCACGTCAGATGTGCTGACGGCGATCTTTCACTGGAAACCCGCGTGCGAGCGGTATGTCCGCCGCGCTGACACAGGAGACGCGTTGTGTCTGAATTGTCTCAACTTTCCCCGCAGCCGCTGTGGGATATCTTCGCAAAAATCTGCTCGATTCCGCACCCTTCTTACCATGAAGAAGCGCTGGCCGAATACGTTGTTGGCTGGGCTAAAGAGCAAGGTTTCTGGGTTGAACGCGATCAGGTCGGCAATATCCTGATTCGTAAACCTGCTACCGCAGGCATGGAAAACCGTACTCCGGTGGCGCTGCAGGCGCACCTCGATATGGTGCCGCAGAAGAACAATGACACGGTACACGACTTCACCAAAGACCCGATTCAGCCGTACGTTGATGGCGAGTGGGTGAAAGCGCGCGGCACCACGCTGGGTGCGGATAACGGTATCGGTATGGCCTCTGCGCTGGCGGTGCTGGCGGACAACAGCCTGACCCACGGTCCGCTGGAAGTGCTGCTGACCATGACCGAAGAGTCGGGCATGGACGGCGCCTTTGGTCTGCAACCAAACTGGCTGCAGGCGGACATCCTGATCAACACCGACTCGGAAGAGGAAGGTGAGATCTATATGGGCTGCGCCGGGGGTATCGACTTTATCACTACCCTGCCGCTGAGCCGCGAGGCCGTGCCTGCCGGTTTCGAAACCCTGAAGCTGACGCTGAAAGGTTTGAAAGGCGGCCACTCCGGCGCGGACATTCATCTTGGTCTCGGCAACGCCAACAAGCTGCTGGCGCGCTTCCTTGCCGTGCACGCGGCTGAGCTGGATATCCGTCTGATTGAGTTCACCGGCGGTACGCTGCGCAATGCGATTCCGCGCGAAGCGTTCGCTACGTTAGCCATCGACAGCCATAAAGTGGATGCGCTGAAGTCTGCTGCCGCCCATTTCCAGGCCACGCTGCAGAATGAGCTGGGCAGTAAAGAGAAGAACGTCGCCGTGCTGAGCGAGCCGCTGGCGCATCAGGGCCAGGCGCTGACCGCAGACAGCCGCGATCGCTTCATCAACCTGCTGAACAGCACGCCAAACGGTGTGATTCGCAACTCGGACGTGGCGAAAGGCGTGGTGGAAACCTCGCTTAACGTCGGCGTGGTCACCATGGAGCAGGACAGCGCCGAGATCATCTGCCTGATTCGCTCGCTGATCGACACCGGTAAAGATTGGGTGGTCGAAACCCTGACTTCGCTGGGTGCGCTGGCCGGGGCGAAAACCGCGCCGAAAGGCGGTTACCCGGGCTGGCAGCCGGATGCCGACTCGCCCATCATGGCGCTGACGCGTAAGACCTATGAAGCGCTGTTTGGCAAGACGCCAAACATTCAGGTGATTCACGCCGGTCTGGAGTGCGGTCTGTTCAAAAAACCGTATCCGGACATGGATATGGTGTCGATTGGGCCAACCATCACCGGTCCACACTCGCCGGACGAGCAGGTGCACATCGACAGCGTCGGTCTGTACTGGAAACTGCTGACCGCGCTGCTGAACGTGGTGCCGGAAAAAGCGTAACGCCGTTGCGATAAAAAAAATCCTGCCCCCGGGCAGGATTTTTTATTTACGGTAACGGTGCCGCGTCAGGCGACCGCGCTGTAGCTCTCTTCCAGCGGCAACATCTCCAGCAACGGCAGCGTCTCACTGCGTGCCAGCTGAACGCCGCTCTCGACGCGCACATCGAGGTTGTCCAGACTGAGCGTGGCGGGAGAGGCCGACTGCGGCGACTCGCTGAACAGCTGCGGCGCGGCATCGCTTAGCAGCGACGTCAGCGTCAGCGAGCTTTCATCCAGCGCCAGCATCGTGAAGTCCTCTTCAACCGGCTCCTCAACCACCAGGCTGAACGCTTCGGTCTTCAGATGACGCCCCTGAATTTCAAAGTTATGTTCACCCGGCTCAAGGTGCCATTTGGGTTCCAGCGTCCACTCGCCTTTACTGTTTACCTTAGCGGAACCGACTTTCTCGCCGTTATCCAGCAGATAAATGAATTCGCCCGGCAGGCCAGTGCCTTTAAACTGCGGCTTGCTGTCATCGGTGATATCGCCTGGCTGCAGCAGCGCCGGCTCGTTGACATCATCCAGCACCTGAGTAATTTTCAGCTCAACGACAGTGATCGGCATGGTGTTGCCGGCTGTACCCGCAACTTTCGCCACCAGCTCATGCTCACCCACCGCGAGATCGCTGTGCGGCTGGAATTGCCACATGCCATCCGGCTGGATCTTCACGCTACCGATCGACACGCCGTTATCGAAAATTTCCACCAGCGCGCCAGCGCGCCCCTGGCCGGTAATGACCGGACGACGATCGTAGAAGTTGCCGTTTTCAGAGATGTAGTCAACGTTGCGCACGTTATCGTCCAGCCACAGGATCTCCGGCGCGTCTTCCATTGCGGCCACGATCTCAACATAGAAAGGCTGGCTGTAAAAACCGTCGCTCACCACCATCAGTTTATGTGAACCCACCGGTAAGTCGCGCACCGGCTCAATCTGCCACAGTCCATCCTCATTGACGATGGCACTGCCTAATACCGTACCGCCTACAATCAGTTTAACCAGGCTGCCCGGCTGACCCATGCCGCTTGCTTTGGGACGCGTATCATCGGTGACGCCATTATTGCCGATGGTTCCTTCCATCCCGACATCATCGTACAGATTCAGAATGCGGTTTTCCGCCACCACGTCAATCTTCCACGGCGCGCTCTTCTTACCGTTGCTGTCGACCACCAGACTGTAGCTGCCCGGATCCAGATCGCGGTACGGCTCCATCGTCCAGTTACCGTGCGCATCAACAAGGGTGTTCGCCACCTGAATCCCATTGGCCAGCAGCGTGACGGTTTCGCCCGGAATGCCTTTGCCGCTCAGGGTTGGCCGTGCATCGTCGGTTTTGCTGCCGTTGGCAACATTACCAGCATGGTAGCCCGCATCGTCATACACCGCGTGGATCTCCGGTGCCTGACCCTGCATGGGCACAATGTTAATCGGATAGATGTCGCTGACCGAGTCGCCGTTGCTGACCCAGAGCTTATTCAGACCATAACGCAGTTCGATATCCGGCTTGATGCTCCAGTTACCTTGCGCATCCGAACGCGCGCTGCCGAGGATACCGCCGGAATCCAGCAGCCAGATGGTGGTGTGCGGCAGCGCGGTGCCGCTGACAATCGGACGGCGATCGTCGCTGTCTTTACCTGGCTCAACCACCCCCACTTCATTCACATTGTCATGAATAGCCACGATCACCGGCTCAGACCCTTCACGGATCACCACGTTGAGTTCAACCGGTTCACTGACCACGCCATTGATGTAAACCGCGAGGTGGTGTTTACCCAGCGCCAAATCGTTAGTCGGCTGCAGCGTCCAGTTGCCCTGCTTATCCACCACGGTATAAGTAATGCCGCGGCCATTGTCCATCAGCCACACCACCGCACCCGGCGTGCCCACGCCTTTCAGCAGCGGACGACGGTCGTCGGTATCATCACCAGGCTTCAGCAGGCCGGTTTCATCCACGCGGTCAAAGATTTCCAGAATTTCCGGTTTGATGGTTTTCACCGGCACCACCTCGACCTTGAAGCCGCTGCTGCTCATGCCCTGGCTCTGCACCGTCAGGTGATGTTCACCTAACGCCAAATCGCGCGACGGCTGCAGGCTCCAGTTGCCTTTGGCATCAACGCGGGTCTGGCCGATTACCGTGCCGTTATCCAATAGCGTTACGGTGGCCCCCGGCGTGCCGCTGCCTTTGATCAGCGGGCGGCGATCGTCGGTCTTGTCACCGTGCAGCACATCACCGGTTTCACCCACGTTATCGTACAGTGAGAGAATTTTCGGCGGCTCGACGTTGACTGAAGAGATATTGATCGCGTAAGGCTCGCTGTACTGGCCCTGGCTGGATAACCGGAAACTGTGTGCTCCCGGCGGTAAGTCATACCCGAAGGTCACGTCAAAGGTTCCGTCGCGCCCGGCCTGAAACTGGTAAATAACCCGATTGTTGTCATAGAGGTAAATCATCGCCCCCGGATTCGCTTTACCGGTAATGCGTGGACGCGCATCGTCAGTGAACCCGCCGCGTGAAACGACGCCGGTCTCGCCAACATCATCATAGATTGACGTAATGGTCGGGCGGATTGAGTAATAATTTGCCATGTTGCACCTTGAGTGAGGAGTGTAAAAGCGTGCATTGTTGGCGATTCATTAGTGGAACGATGTACGAAACGTCCCGAAGAGAGTTGAAGCGGGCGCGGCGTTACAGTCCCAGCACCAGCTGGCGCTCCAGCTGCGGATTTACCAGCGTGACGTGGAGCCCCACCAGCCGCACACCGCGTCCGGCGCGGCGTTCATCCCAGGCCTGACGCGCCACGGCGATCATGTCGTCTTTATTCAGCACCGGCCAGACATGTTCCTGGGTGGTGAGCTGAAAATCGTTGAATTTCAGCTTTACGCCCTGACGTGCAATCTGCTTATCCGGGCGGATCGCGCTGAGACGGCGATCGAGCTCGGCGTAAAGAAAATCAATAATCTCCAGACACTGCTCCCAGTGATGGATGTCCTCGCCCAGCGTACGCTCGACGCCCAGCGATTTGCGTTCGCGCTCCACCACCACGTCGCGATCGTCGATGCCGTTGCTGCGCTCCCACAGCACGCGGCCAAATTTTCCAAAGCGCTTCAGCAGCTGCGCCAGATCGGCCTGCTGTACGTCAGCACAGGTGCGCAGCCCCATCTCTTCGAGCTTTTTGGTGGCCACTTTGCCAACGCCGGGAATCTTGCTCAGCGGCAGCGTCAGCAGAAAGTCCGGCATCGCCTGCGGCGTGATCACATACTGGCCGTCGGGCTTGTTCATGTCTGAGGCGATTTTGGCGAGGAACTTGATCGGCGCAATGCCGGCAGACGCGGTCAGGCCGGTTTCACGCAGAATATCGGCGCGAATCGCCTGCGCCATCAGCGTGGCCGATCCCTGGCAGTGTTCACTGTCGGTGACGTCCAGGTAGGCTTCATCCAGCGACAATGGCTCAATCAGTGGCGTATAGCGGGTAAAGATGGCGCGAATCTGCTGCGAGGCTTCTTTATAGGCATCGAAGCGGCCGGGCAGCAGTTTCAGGTGGGGACAGAGGCGCAGCGCCGTGGCGGTTGGCATCGCGCTGCGCACGCCGTATTTCCGCGCCGGATAGTTGGCGGTGCTGATTACGCCGCGCTGCACGCGGCTGCCGCCGATGGCAATCGGGATATCACGTAATGAAGGATCGTCGCGCATTTCCACTGCCGCGAAAAAGCAGTCCATATCGACATGAATGAATTTGCGCATACGCCCCTCCGGATACTGGATAAGTATACAGCAGAGAAAAACAACGGCAATATTTGTGGCGCGTGCGATTAAAGTTTACAAATTTGTGGTCGTATTCCCTTTAGGATTGCACCATTTTCTCGGACTCCGGCTTGATTAAACGCCAGACAATGATAATGTTGCGCTGCGGTAGCGGATATTTCCGATAATGCAATACAGTGACGCACTGCGTCAGCGTTCCTCTTCACTTCAAGGTACACACAGAATGGGCAGAATCGCATTATTGTTTGCGATGATTCTTATGCCGCTCCTGAGCTGGGCAATGACGCCTGAGCCAATGCAGCCGCTGGCTCCGGTGAGCAAAGAGTTAAAGAAACAATTACTGGGTACACCGGTATTTATTCAGATCTTCAAGGAAGAGCGTACGCTGGAACTGTACGGCAAAATCGGTAATGAATATCGTCTGCTGGACAGCTATCGCATCTGTAACTTCTCCGGCGGCCTCGGGCCGAAACGTCGTCAGGGCGATTTTAAAAGTCCGGAAGGCTTTTATAACGTGAAGATGAATCAGCTCAAGCCGGACAGCCGTTTTTATCGCGCCATCAATACCGGATTCCCGAATCAGTACGATCGCGCCAAAGACTATAACGGTAACTATCTGATGATTCACGGCGATTGCGTGTCCGTGGGCTGCTATGCCATGACCAACGCGTCGATGGATGAGATCTTCACTTACGTGAACGCCGCGCTGCGTAACGGTCAGCAGGATGTGCAGGTCAACATCTTCCCGTTCCGCATGACCGACAGCAACATGCAGCGTCATCGTTACTCGACTTACATCAGCTTCTGGCGTGAACTGCAGCCGGGCTATGCTTACTTCGCCAAATACCACGTGCCGCCAACGGTCAACGTGACGGCAACCGGTCAGTATGCGGTGAACAACACGCCGGTCATGACCACGCCGGAAGCGGCGTCGAAATCATTCCTGGCGCTCACCCAGGTAAAATAATGCCCACTCACCTGGCACGATGCGGTGCCAGGTTTCATTACCGGTCAGCGGCTGCGTCGCAATCACCGTCACCACGTCTTTCGGCGTGGTCTGCTGCAGAAAATCAATCTCCACATCCTGATCGAGCAGCTTCGCTTTGCCAAACGGCGCGCGGCGCGTAATCCAGTACAGATTGGTTGAGCAGAAGGCCATTAAATAGCGTCCGTCAGACAGCAGCATATTGAATACGCCCTTCTGGCGCAGCTCCGTCGCCAGTTCCGCCACATAGCGAAACACCGCCGGCCAGTTGCCCGGCGTGCGCGGATAGCGCTCAGCCAGCTTATGCAGAATCCAGCAAAACGCCTTTTCGCTGTCGGTTTCGCCTACCGGACGGAAATGCCCGGTCTCCAGCTGGCGATAGCCCTTTAGCTGGCCGTTGTGCGCGTAAGTCCAGTTGCGGCCCCACAGTTCGCGGGTAAACGGATGGGTATTTTCCAGTGACACCTGGCCGCGATTGGCCTGACGAATATGCGCCACCACCGAGTGCGACTTGATTGGATACTCCTGCACCAGGCGGGCAATCGGCGAGTTGTAGCTCGGCAGCGGATCTTTAAAGGTGCGGCAGCCTTTATCTTCGTAAAAGGTGATGCCCCAACCATCTTTGTGCGGCCCGGTTGCACCGCCACGCTGCACCAGACCGGTAAAACTGAAACAGATATCCGTGGGGACATTGGCGCTCATCCCGAGCAATTCGCACATAGCAACCGCCTTATCAGAACCTCCCGCAGGCGCGGGAGGAGCACGTCATCACTTAACCATCTCTTTTTCGATTAACAGCATCAGGATGTGGATCACTTTGATGTGAATCTCCTGAATGCGATCGGCATAACCAAAGTGCGGCACGCGAATTTCGATATCGGCCGTACCGGCCATTTTGCCACCGTCTTTGCCGGTCAGGGTAATCACTTTCATGCCTTTGGCGCGCGCGGCTTCTACGGCTTTGATGATGTTGGCCGAGTTACCCGAGGTGGACAGCCCCAGCAGCACATCGCCCTCACGCCCGACCGCCTCGATGTAGCGGGAGAACACATAGTCGTAGCCAAAATCGTTGCTGACGCAGGAGAGATGGCTGACATCCGAAATGGCGATGGCCGGATAGCCAGGACGATTTTCGCGGTAGCGCCCGGTCAGCTCCTCAGCGAAATGCATGGCATCGCAGTGCGAGCCGCCGTTGCCGCAGGAGAGCACTTTGCCACCGGCTTTGAAGCTGTCGGCCAGCAGCACGGCTGCGCGCTGAATGGCGTGAATGTTGGCTTCATCACTCAGGAACTTATTGAGCGTATCGGCGGCTTCATTGAGTTCTGAGCGAATAATGTCCTGATACATAGGGATGTCCTTTAGAGGAAAATTGACCCAGCAAGTTTAACGGAATGGGCCAGAGCCGCAAAGCGCCCGCAGCAGGGAAAAGCGCGACGCCGCGCTGGCGTCCAATTGCCGGCACGATTTTGTGAGTTCGGTTCTAATTGCGATGTAAACAGATTGATAAATTTCGTGCACTGCTCTAAACCTTATCACTAACAGGTCAGACCTCTTACAACTTACGGAGCGGTTCATTATGTTGCTTGCCTCGATCATCGCGACGCTGGTGTTAATTAGCGCCCTCTTCTACCATCAGGTTTCACTGCGGCTCAGCAGTGCGATTGTGCTGCTGTGGACCGCGGCACTGGCCGCCACCGGCCTGTGGACGCCGTGGCTGCTGCTGCCGCTGGCCATCATTCTGCTGCCTTTCAACCTGCCGGCGATGCGCCGCAGCATGTTCTCTAAGCCGGCACTGCACAGCTTCCAGAAGGTGATGCCGCCGATGTCGCGCACCGAAAAAGAGGCGATCGACGCCGGTACCACCTGGTGGGAAGGCGATCTGTTTCGCGGCAAACCGGACTGGCAGAAACTGCACAACTATCCGCAGCCGCGCCTGACCGCAGAGGAACAGGCGTTTCTGGATGGCCCGGTAGAAGAAGCCTGCCGCATGGCTAACGACTTCGAAATCACCCATGAAATGGCCGATCTGCCGCCGGAGCTGTGGGCTTACCTCAAGCAGCACCGCTTCTTTGCCATGATCATCAAAAAAGAGTACGGCGGTCTGGAGTTTTCCGCTTACGCGCAGGCGCGTGTGCTGCAAAAACTGGCAGGCGTGTCCGGGATCCTGGCGATCACCGTCGGCGTGCCGAACTCGCTGGGTCCGGGTGAACTGCTGCAGCATTACGGTACCGATGAGCAGAAAGATCACTACCTGCCACGCCTCGCGCGCGGTGATGAAATCCCCTGCTTTGCGCTGACCAGCCCGGAAGCGGGCTCCGACGCCGGCGCCATTCCAGATACTGGCGTGGTGTGCATGGGCGACTGGCAGGGTCAGCAGGTGCTGGGCATGCGCCTGACCTGGAACAAGCGCTACATTACCCTGGCGCCGATTGCTACCGTGCTCGGCCTCGCTTTCAAGCTCTCCGACCCCGATCATCTGCTGGGCGAAACCGAAGAGCTGGGCATTACCTGTGCGCTGATCCCGACCCACACGCCAGGCGTTGAGATTGGCAGACGTCACTTCCCGCTGAACGTGCCGTTCCAGAACGGGCCGACGCGCGGCAAAGATATCTTTGTGCCGATCGATTACATCATCGGCGGTCCGGCGATGGCCGGTCAGGGCTGGCGCATGCTGGTTGAGTGCCTGTCGGTAGGACGCGGCATTACCCTGCCGTCTAACGCCACCGGCAGCCTGAAAAGCCTGGCGCTGGCGACCGGTGCCTACGCGCACATTCGCCGCCAGTTCAAAGTCTCTATCGGTAAAATGGAAGGGATTGAGGAGCCGCTGGCGCGCATCGCCGGTAACGCTTACGTGATGGACGCGGCGGCGACGCTGATCACCAGCGGCATTATGCTGGGCGAAAAACCGGCGGTGCTGTCAGCGATTGTTAAATACCACTGCACCCATCGCGGCCAGCGCGCCATCATTGATGCAATGGATATCGCCGGCGGTAAAGGCATCATGCTTGGCGAGAACAACTTCCTGGCGCGTGCCTATCAGGGCGCCCCGATCGCCATCACCGTTGAGGGCGCGAACATCCTGACGCGCAGCATGATTATCTTTGGCCAGGGCGCAATCCGCTGCCATCCGTGGGTGCTGGAAGAGATGAACGCCGCCGCGAAGAACGATCTCGTCGCCTTTGACCGCGCGCTGTTCAGCCATATCGGCCACGTCGGCAGCAATAAAGTGCGCAGCCTGTGGCTTGGCCTGACCGGCGGCCGCACCAGCGCTACGCCAACCCGTGACGCGACCCGCCGCTACTATCAGCAGCTGAACCGCCTGAGCGCCAACCTTGCGCTGCTGTCGGATGTGTCGATGGCGGTGCTGGGCGGTAGCCTGAAACGTCGCGAACGTATTTCGGCACGCCTCGGCGATGTGCTGAGCCAGATGTATCTGGCATCCGCCACGCTGAAACGCTATGACGATGAAGGCCGCAACGAGGCGGATCTGCCGCTGGTGCACTGGGGCGTGCAGGATGCGCTGCATCAGGCGGAAGTGGCGATGGACGATCTGCTGCGCAACTTCCCGAATCGCCTGGTTGCGGGCGCGCTGCGGCTGGTGATTTTCGCCGGCGGCAAACACTGCCCGGCACCGTCCGATAAACTGGATCATAAGCTGGCCAAAATGCTGCAGCTGCCGTCCGCAACCCGCACCCGTCTGGGCCGCGGCCAGTATCTGACGCCGAGTGAGCACAACCCGGCCGGTCAGCTGGAACAGGCGCTGCAGGATGTGATGGCGGCGGAAGTGATTCACGATCGTCTGTGTCAGCAGCAGAAAAAACACTTCTCCTTCACCCGGCTGGATGCGCTGGCCCAGCGCGCGCTGAAAGAAGGCTGGATTGACGAGAGTGAAGCGAAGGTGCTGACGCGGGCCGAAGCCAGCCGTCTGAAGGCCATCAACGTGGATGATTTTGCGCCCGAGGCGCTGGCGGTGGCCAAACCGGACAGCAAACCCAAACCGAGCGCCCGCCCCAGCGAAGCGGCGTAACCGTAAAAAGCCTCCAGCCGGAGGCTTTTTTTATGGCCTGCGGCAGCGGATAAGCGCACTCAGCATCTGTGCCACCCACGTTTAGACGTCTAAGCGTCTCGATTGCCAAGTGTTAACATCCTGTTTATAGTGGCTGCAGCACAAGGTTACTCCGCAACGACATTCGCGCTTAAGGCACCCGATAATGACGCAGCCCAACCTGATCCCCGAGAGCAAACTACCGGCGCTCGGCACCACCATTTTTACCCAAATGAGCGCCCTCGCCGCCCAGCACAACGCCATCAATCTGTCACAGGGTTTTCCCGATTTTGACGGCCCGCGCTATTTGCAGCAGCGCCTGGCACATCACGTCAGCGAAGGCGCTAACCAGTACGCGCCGATGATTGGCACCCTGCCGCTGCGCGAGGCGATCGCCGATAAAACCGCAGATATGTACGGTCACCGGCCGGATATCAACAGCGACATCACCGTGACGGCGGGCGCGACCGAAGCGCTGTATGCCGCGATCACCGCGCTGGTGCGGCCGGGCGACGAGGTAATCTGCTTCGATCCCAGCTACGACAGCTATGCGCCGGCGGTTCAGCTGGCCGGCGGCGTGCTGAAACGCATCGCGCTGCAGCCGCCCGCTTTTCAGGTCGACTGGCAGGCCTTCAGCAGCCTGCTCAGCGCGCGCACCCGGCTGGTGATCGTCAACACACCGCATAATCCGTCCGCCACCGTATGGCACGCCAGCGACTACGCCGCGCTGTGGCAGGCGATCGCCGGACAGGAAATTTATGTGCTCAGCGATGAAGTCTATGAGCACATCTGTTTTGATGAGCAGGGCCATGCCAGCGTGCTGGCACATGCCGACCTGCGTCAGCGCGCCATCGCAGTCTCATCCTTCGGCAAAACCTTTCATATGACCGGCTGGAAAGTGGGTTACTGCATCGCTCCGGCGGCGATCAGCGCCGAAATTCGCAAAGTGCATCAGTATCTCACTTTTTCAGTGAATACCCCGGCGCAGCTGGCGATTGCCGATATGCTGCGCCAGCAGCCGGACCATATTGATGCGCTGCCGGCATTCTATCGCGCCCGGCGTGACCGCCTGACGCAGGCGCTGGCCGCCAGCCGGTTTAAGGTGCTGCCCTGTGCCGGCACCTATTTCCTGCTGGTGGATTACAGCGCCATTTCCGATTTGGATGATGTCAGTTTCTGCCAGTGGTTAACCCGCGAAGTGGGCGTGGCGGCGATTCCGCTGTCAGTGTTCTGCGCGGACCCTTTCCCGCACAAGCTCATTCGCCTGTGCTTTGCTAAACAGGAAGCGACGCTTGACGCCGCTGCGGAGCGTTTATGTCAGCTTTAAAACTTACCGTATTACAGGAAACCCTGAGCTGGATGGATGGCGCGGCCAACCTGCGTCATTTTGATGAGGTGCTGCAGGGCATGACGGGCCGCGATGTCATCCTGCTGCCGGAGATGTTTACCACCGGCTTCGCCATGGAGGCGGCGGCCAGTTCGCTGCCGCAGGATCAGGTGGTAGCGTGGCTGCACGGTCATGCCAAAGCCCTGAATGCCCTGGTCGGCGGCAGCGCGGCGATTCAGAGCGACCAGGGCGCGGTAAACCGTTTCCTGCTGGTGGAGCCCGACGGCACGCTGCACCAGTACGACAAACGCCATCTGTTCCGCATGGCCAGTGAGCACCAGCACTATGTGCCCGGTGAAACGCGCGAGGTGTTCCACTGGCGCGGCTGGCGTATTCTGCCGCAGATTTGCTACGACCTGCGCTTCCCGGTGTTTTCGCGCAACCAGAATGATTACGATCTGGCGCTGTACGTCGCCAACTGGCCGGCACCGCGCGCGCTGCACTGGCAGGCGCTGCTGCTGGCGCGCGCCATTGAGAATCAGGCCTATGTAGCCGGGTGTAACCGCGTCGGCAGTGACGGCAATCAGCATCAATACAGTGGCGACAGCCGGATCATCTCGCCGCAGGGTGAGATCCTCGCGGCCGCTGACTCCTTCGCCCGCGCGCGCCTCGACGCCGAGTTATCACTGGAGGCGCTGCAGGACTATCGCGAGCGCTTCCCGGCCTGGCGCGACGCCGATGAATATACGCTGAAGTAATAAAAAACCCCGGCCAGGCCGGGGTTCGCGTTATTCACGTCAGTTGCTTACAGATCGAACCGGTCGAGGTTCATCACTTTGGTCCAGGCAGTCACGAAGTCGTTAACGAACTTCTGCTTCGCATCGCTGCTGGCGTAAACTTCCGCCAGCGCGCGCAGGATGGCGTTAGAACCAAACACCAGATCGGCGCGGGTGGCGCTGTACTTCACTTCTCCGCTCTGACGATCGCGGCCTTCGAACAGCTCAGCGCTCTCATCGGTGGCGCGCCATGCGGTGCGCATATCCAGCAGATTGATGAAGAAGTCGTTGCTCAGCACGCCCACGCGATCGGTAAACACGCCGTGCGCGCTGCCGTCGAAGTTGGTGCCCAGCACGCGCAGACCACCCAGCAGTACCGTCAGCTCTGGCGCGCTCAGCGTCAGCTGTTGCGCTTTGTCCAGCAGCAGGGTTTCGGTGGAAGAACCGCCCTGTACGCGGCGATAGTTGCGGAAACCATCGGCCAGCGGCTGCAGTACGTTGAATGACTCGACATCCGTCTGGTCCTGACGCGCATCTACGCGGCCCGGCGTGAACGGCACCTGCACCGCGACACCTGCCGCTGCTGCCGCCTGCTCAATCCCGACGCTGCCCGCCAGCACAATCACATCCGCCAGCGACGCTTTACCTGACTCCTGCTGAATCTTCTGCAGCACCGGCAGCACATCGCGGGTGACACTGGCGTTGACCGCCCAGCCGTTCTGCGGCGCCAGCGCCAGACGGGCACCGTTCGCGCCGCCGCGTTTATCGCCGCCACGGAAGGTGGAAGCAGACGCCCAGGCCGCAGAGACCAGCTGGCTGACGCTCAGACCCGAAGCGGCAATTTTCGCTTTCAGATCGGTGATGTCATCCGGCGTCGGCTGATGCGTGGCCTGCGGTAACGGATCCTGCCACAGCAGATCTTCCTTCGGCACTTCCGGACCGAGGTAACGCGCTTTTGGTCCCATATCGCGGTGCGTCAGTTTGAACCAGGCACGGGCGAAGGCTTCGTTGAACGCCTGCGGATCGTTGAGGAAACGACGCGAGATCTTCTCGAACTCCGGATCGAAGCGCAGCGTCAGGTCGGTGACCAGCATGGTCGGCTTGCGTTTTTTCTCTGGATCGAACGGATCCGGGATAATCGCTTCGGCATCAACCGCTTCGAACTGAATCGCGCCCGCTGGGCTGTGCGTTTGTACCCACTCATATTTGAACAGGTTCTCGAAGAAGTAGTTGCTCCACTGCGTTGGGGTTTGCGTCCATACCACTTCCAGACCGGAAGTGATGGCATCGGCACCGGCACCGCTGCCGTAGCTGCTGTGCCAGCCCAGACCCTGCGCTTCCAGCGGCGAGGCTTCCGGATCGACGCCCACGTGGCTGGCCGCAGCGGCACCGTGCGTTTTACCCAGCGTGTGACCGCCGGCAATCAGCGCGACGATCTCTTCATCGTTCATGCCCATGTTGCCGAAGGTAGCGCGAATCGCCGGGGCCGCCGAGCGCGGATCGCCGCTGGCTTCCGGACCTTCCGGGTTCACGTAGATCAGGCCCATTTCCGTCGCACCCAGCGGCGCGTTTGCCAGGCTTTCCGGATGGCGGTGCGCCAGCCATTCGGTCTCATGTCCCTAGTCCACGTCCATGTCCGGTTCCCAGACATCTTCACGACCGGCACCAAAGCCAAAGGTACGGAAGCCGGCGTTTTCCAGCGACACGTTACCGGCAAGAATGTAGAGATCGGCCCAGGAGATTTTCTGGCCATACTTCTGTTTCACCGGCCACAGCAGACGACGTGCTTTGTCGAGGCTGACGTTATCCGGCCAGGAGTTGAGCGGCGCAAAGCGCTGCTGGCCACGTCCGGAACCGCCGCGACCGTCGATGGTGCGGTAGGTGCCGGCGCTGTGCCATGCCATACGGATAAACAACCCGATGTAGCTGCCCCAGTCGGCAGGCCACCAGGATTGCGAGTCGGTCAGCAGCGCACGAATATCGGCTTTCAGCGCGGCGTAATCCAGTTTGCTGAACTCTTCACGGTAGTTGAAAGTGTCACTGAGGGGGTTAGAACGGCTGGAATGCTGGTTTAACAGATCGACGCGCAGCATGTTTGGCCACCAGTCGCGGTTAGTGGTCCCGCTTCCGGCGCCACGCGCTAAAACGCTTTTCTCTTCCGATGCTCCATGATGAAAGGGGCATTTTCCTGAGGCGGCTGCATTATCATTATTTTCGGGCGTGCTCATTTCTCGGCTCCATTGGCTTCACGTTGTTCGGTTAAGATAACCGCACCGTGTTGCAGAATATATTTGGATGGACCGAAGGTTTTGATAGTTACTGGCTTTCAAGCGCGAGGTTTGTGATAGAGAGCACGAATTTCAGCGGGCCTGAGAGGGTATGAAGCCGGTACTGCAAGTCGCACAAGATTCGTAGCGGCGCGATTCATCGCGCATTAAATTGCGCCGCTACCAAAACGCAACCGTTGTTAAGCGGATTTACAATTTAACAGACAAGCATTGCGCCATTTATGGCGACCTGGATCAACTCCCGCGGTAAGTCGACCACGACCATGGGGAAATGAGGAACGGCAGGTGATAATGGCTGCCGGCGGAGCCAATCACAAAATCAATCTGCGCGCTGACGTACAGCGCATCACGTCCGTCGGCGGCGAAATAGTCACCGATCTCCGCGGTTAAGCGATAGTGGCCCGGCGCCAGCGGTTCAGGCGTGAGATCTTTGATGCGTCCGTCGCTGTCGGTTTCGCCCTCGGCCACCGGCAGCCAGCCCTCAGGGCTGTTCTGCTCCAGCGACATCGCGACGCCAATCGCCGGTTTGCCCAGCGCGGTGTCGAGAATATGGGTAGTGATGGTGCTCATGTGATGCTCTCCTTAAGCCGTAACAGGGTAATTTCCCGCAGCTGCGCCAGTGCTTCCTGCTGCTCAGTCTCTTCATCATTGTTGAGCCTGCGCTGTAATTCCGCCAGCATCTGCTCGCCGCTGCGCCCTTTGGCGCGAATCAGAAACACCCGGCCGAAGCGCTGCTCATAGCGCTCATTACCGGCCAGCATCGCCAGCTGCAGCGCGCCGTTAGCCTGCTGCATCGCCGCCTGTTCCTGCTGCGACAGCGCGGCCTCTTTACCCGCGCCCTGCGCTTTTTCGCCGATGCGCGGATGGGCGCTCAGCGCCTGTCGCAAGGCGTCGCCCTGCCACGCCAGCGCCAGCTGTTGCGCCGTGGCGTACAGCGCCGTCAGGCTGGCGAACGGCCGCGCCGCCACCAACGCCTGCTGCCAGGCGGGAATCGCCACGCAGTGGGCAATCGCCGCCTGCGCCTGCGCGACGCTCGCCTGATTAAAATCGTTCAGATCCATTTCGCGGCTCCTTTAGCTGCGCGCCAGATCGCACACCGCCTGCAGATAGGCCTGCACGCCGAGCGCCACATCGGCCACCTGCACCGATTCCGCCGGATGATGGCTGATACCGCGATGGTTGCGCACAAACAGCATGCCCACCGGCCAGCGTTCAGCCATCGCGATCGCGTCGTGACCGGCTCCGCTCGGCAGCGCCAGACTGCGCCCCTGTACGGTTTCTACCGCATGGCTTAGCGCCTGCTGCAGCCGCGTATCACAGGCGGTGGCCGCGATGCGATAGTACTCGTTAGCGCTGAAGCTGAGCCCGCGCCGCAGCGCGATGGCTTCCGCCTGGGTCAGCAGGCTGGAGAGCAGACGCTCCAGTGGTTCATCCTGCGGTCCGCGCACGTCCAGCGACAGTTGCACTTCGCCGGGGATAACGTTAACGGCGCCCGGCAGACAGCTCAGCGTGCCCACCGTTGCCACCAGCTGCGCATCCTGATCCTGCGTGGCCTGTTCCACAAACACCATCCACTCTGCCGCTGCTGCCAGCGCGTCTTTGCGGTGCGTCATCGGCACCGTGCCGGCATGACCGGCCTCTCCGACAAAGCGGCAGTTAAGACGGCGCGCGCCGTTAATCGCCGTCACCACACCAAGCGCCAGATCGTCCTGTTCCAGGCACGGTCCCTGCTCAATGTGCAGTTCGAGATAAGCCACAATGTCGCTCACCTCACGTGCCGCCTGCGGGATCAGCGCCGCGTCCAGGCCGAGGTCCTGCATCGCCTGCGCCACCGTAATACCGTTACCGTCCGGATGTGACACCCAGCTCTCCGGCCAGCTGCCGGTGAGACCGCGGCTGCCAAGCAGCGTGATGCCAAAGCGCGTGCCCTCTTCATCGCCGAAGCCGACAATTTCAATCGCCAGCGGCAGGCGCTGCTGATGGTCATGCAGCCACTGCACGGTTTCGATGGCGCTGAGCACGCCCAGCATGCCGTCGTAACGTCCGGCGTTGCGCACGGTATCAAGGTGCGAGCCGAGCAGCAGCGCCGGTGCGCCCGGCTCCGCCGCTTCATAGCGACCGCAGATATTGCCGACCGCATCCTGCCAGGTGTGCATACCTGCCGCCTGCATCCACTCAGCAACGCGCGCGTTGGCGCGCACCTGCTCCGGCGACAGATAGACGCGGGTCAGCCCCTCTTCGCTCTCACTGATTGCTGCCAGCGCGTCACAGCGCGCCATCACCCGCGCCGCCGCTGACTGCGCCTCACTGGCGCTCATCAGGCTATGACTCATGCGTGGCTCCCGTAGTGGTCCCAGGCAGCCTGCAGCGCCGCACCCTGAGTGGTGCGGAAACCGACGTGATTCAACACGGACTCCAGCGCGCTCAGCGTCAGCATCACGCAATCTTTGCGCGCGTTGTAGCCCATGGTGCCGATGCGCCACACTTTGCCGTGCAGCGGACCGAACGAGGTGCCAATCTCAATGCCGAAATCGTCCAGCATCAATTTGCGTACCTGGTCGCCGTTAATGCCCTGCGGGATCACCACGCCAAGCACGTTATTCATCTTGTGTCTGAGATCGCCAAAGGTTTCCAGCCCCATGCCCTGAATACCTTTCAGCAGCGCATCACCGTGCAGCTTGTGACGCGCGATGCCGTTATCCAGCCCTTCCTGCAGGATCAGACGGGCACATTCGCGTGCGCCAAACAGCGCCGAGGTGGCTTCGGTATGGTGGTTGAGCCGCTCCGGTCCCCAGTAATCCATGATCATGCCGAGATCGAAGTAGTTGGAGTAGATCATCTCGTCGACGCCATCCTGATGTGCGTCGGTGCGGATGCCCTGCTCCACGCACTTACGCTGGCGGATCACCGCTTCCATTTGCGGGCTGAGGGTGATCGGCGAGGTACCGGACGGACCACCGAGGCATTTCTGCATGCCGGCAGAGACCGCATCCAGCCCCCAGGCATCGGTTTCCAGCGGGTTGCCGCCCAGCGATGCGGTGGCATCGGTGTACAACAGCACGCCGTACTGGCGACAAATCGCACCGAGCTGCTCCAGCGGTTGCAGCATGGTGGTTGAGGTATCGCCCTGCACCGTCAGAAGCAGGCGCGGTTTGACTTTTTTGATCGCATCTTCGATCTGATCCGGGGTAAATATCTCGCCCCACGGCACCTCGATGGTATGGACTTCCGCGCGGCAGCGACGGGCAATTTCGCACAGCAGATGGCCGAAGCGGCCGAACACCGGCACCAGCACTTTATCGCCCGGACGAATCGCCGACAGCAGGATGGCTTCGATACCGGCGCGTGAGGTGCCATCAATCAGCAGGGTCCAGCGGTTTTCAGTGCGGAATACGCCACGGTACAGCGCCATCACCTCGTTCATATAGTGCGTCATCGCCGGATCGTACTGCCCAAGCAGCTGGCTCGACATGGCGCGCAGCACGCGCGGGTCGGCGTTGATCGGGCCCGGTCCCATCAGCAGACGCTGTGGCGGATTGATTTGCGAGAACTGGCTGATATCCATGAGGGGTTCCTTATTGTTCGGTTACAGACGCACGGTCGAAATAAACTGCTTCAGCTCGGCGGTTTGTGGATTTGCAAACAGCGTTTTGCTGTCGCCCTGCTCCCACACGCGTCCCTGATGCATAAACACCACGCGGTCGCCCACGTCGCGGGCGAAGTTCATTTCATGGGTGACGAGAATCAGCGTCATGCCTTCGGCGGCCAGCTGCTCCAGCACTTTCAGTACTTCACCCACCAGCTCCGGATCGAGCGCCGAGGTGATTTCGTCACAGAGTAAAACTTTTGGCTGCATCGCCAGCGCGCGGGCAATCGCCACGCGCTGCTGCTGACCGCCCGACAGGTTGGCCGGGTAGTAATTGAGGCGTTCGCCGAGCCCGACTTTTTCCAGCATCTGCGTAGCCAGCGTGCGGCACTCCGCCTCGCTCTTTTTCAGCACGCGGCGCGGTGCCAGCATCACGTTTTCCAGCGCGGTCATGTGCGGAAACAGGTTGAAGTTCTGAAACACCATGCCCACCGAGCGGCTGATTTCACGCGCCTGCGATTCACGATCGGTAATCGTCATGCCGCCCAGTTTAATGCTGCCTTCCTGATAGCCTTCCAGCCCGTTCATGCAGCGCAGCAGGGTACTTTTACCGGAGCCGCTGCGGCCAATGATGGAAATCACCTCGCCGTTGTCGATATCCAGATCGACCCCTTTCAGTACGTGGTTATCACCGTAGTACTTCTGGACCTGATTAATGGTGATGAGCGGCATTGAATTTTTTCTCCAGGTACTGGCTGTAACGCGACAGCGGATAACACATCAGGAAGTAACCGAGCGCCACCAGGCCAAACACCTTGAAGGGCTGATACGTCACATTATTGAGAATGGTGCCGGCTTTGGTCAGCTCGACGAAGCCGATAATCGACGCCAGCGCGGTGCCCTTGATCACCTGCACGGCAAAGCCGACGGTCGGCGCGATGGCGATGCGGATCGCCTGCGGTGCCACCACGCGATACAGCGTCTGGCCAAAGTTCAGGCCGAGGCAGCGCGACGCTTCCCACTGCCCTTTTGGCAGCGCGCGAATGCTGCCGTACCAGATATCCAGTAAAAACGCGCTGGTATACAGCGTCAGTGCCAGCGACGCCGCGGTCCAGGGCGCGACGTCGATGCCGAACAGGCCGACGCCGAAGAAGGCGAGAAACAGCTGCATCAGCAGTGGCGTGCCCTGAAACAGCTCGGTATAACAGCGAACCAGGCGGGTGAGCCAGCGCCGCTGCAGCAGACGCAGAAACAGCAGCGGCAGTGTCACCAGCGTGCCGCCGAAAAAGGCCACCAGCGACAGCAAAATCGTCCAGCGCGCCGCCAGCAGCAGGTTGCGCAGGATGTCCCAGTCAGTAAACGTTGTCATGCCGGCTGCGCTCCAAACCATTTGCGACCCAGCGCCAGCAGCAGCTGACGCATGGCAATCGACAACGCCAGATAGATCAGCGTGGTCACCAGATAGACTTCAAAACTCAAAAAGGTGCGCGACTGAATCAGGTTGGCGGCAAACGTCAGCTCTTCATAAGAGACCTGTGACACCACCGACGAGCCGAGCATCACAATAATGCACTGGCTGACCAGCGCCGGATAAATGCGCTGCAGCGAGGGCGGCAGCACCACGCGGATGAAGGTTTGCGTGCGGCTCAGCCCGAGCACGCGCCCCGCTTCCCACTGCCCGCGCGGCGTGACCTGGATACCGGCACGGATGATTTCAGTGCTATAGGCGCCAAGGTTAATCAGCATCGCCAGCAGCGCCGCTTCACCGGCCGTCAGTTTCAGCCCGAGATTAGGCAGACCAAACACGATAAAAAACAGCTGTACCACAAACGGCGTGTTGCGAATCAGCTCGACGTAGATGCCCCACAGGCGGCTGGCCCAGCCCGGTTTGCCGCTGCGCAGCGCCGCGCCGAGAATACCCAGTCCGACACCGCCCACCGTTGCCAGCACCGTAAGCTGCACCGTGACCCACAGTCCGGCCAGCAGCTCTGGCCAGTGCGGCCAGAGATCTGCAAAGTTAAGTTGCCCAATCATTGGCCGTTCCTGTTATGCGCCGAGGTTGGCAGGCAGCGGCGCTTTCAGCCACTCTTCCGACAGCTTGTTCAGCGTGCCGTCTTTAATACCCTGCTCAATCAGTGCGTTCACTTTCTCTTTCAGCGCTGGCTCATTCTTTTTCAGGCCGATAAAGCACGGTGAATCTTTCAGCATAAACTGCGGCACCGGGGCTTTTTCCGCGTTCTGGCGCGCAATCGCCGCGACCACCAGGTTACCGGTAGCGACATACTGCACCTGACCGGAGAGATAGGCGGACAGCGTGGTGTTGTTATCTTCGTAGCGCTTCACCTGAGCATCTTTCGGAGCAACATCACTCAGTACCATGTCCTCTACCGCACCGCGCGTCACGCCAATCGATTTACCGCTCAGCGCCGCCGCATCTTTCAGCGTCTCGCCTTTCGGGCCGAACACGCCGAGGAAGAACGGCGCGTAGGCGCGGCTGAAGTCGATCACTTTTTCGCGCTCGGCGTTTTTGCCCATGCTGGAGATCACCAGGTCGACCTTGTCGGTCTGCAGATACGGCACGCGGTTGGCGCTGGTCACCGGCACCAGCTGCAACTTCAGTTTCATCTGCTTCGCGAGGTATTTCGCCATGTCGATGTCATAGCCCTGCGGCTGCAGATCGGTACCGACCGAGCCAAACGGCGGGAAGTCCTGCGGCACCGCCACGCGAATCACACCACGCTTCTGGATATCCTGCAGCTGATCGGCCATGGCGCTGCCTGCCTGCGCCAGCAGCAATGCTGCCCCTGCTACTGCCAGTAATACTTTGTTCATTATGCACCCCGGTGAGTTAATGGTGAAACAAAAGATTCTTGATAAATTGATTTGCAACTAATGTGCCAACCACAACGGGCAGCAAACGCAGCGGCCAAGCGGAGGATTTAAGGCGATTAAGGGCGCATCTTAACGGGGAGCACCCCGTTAGCAGACGCGATCAAAAAAGGTGCAAAGCACCAAAACAGTGCCCTTTAGCGGTGTTCCAGCTCGTCGAGCTGCTGGTAAAGATCGGCAATCTGATGAATGCGCTGACGCCCCTGCGACAGCATTTCGTGCAGTAGTGCGTTGGCCAGCAGGTTGATCAGGCTCATTGCCGAGGCGTAGCTGTCAAAGGCGGAAACGCTGTCGAGCGGTGCGCACAGCTGCCAGCGCGCCAGGGTGAGAATGCCCTGCGCCTGGGGTTCGCACAGCACCAGCACCGGGATGCCGCTCTGCTGCAGCTGCTGCATCAGTGGACGAATGATGCGTGGCCGGCGGCGAAACGCCATCACCACCACCACATCTTCCGGCGTCATGTCCACCAGCTCTTCGCCCAGCGTCTGGCCGGGCTGTGGCAATACCTGCACCTGGGCACGCGCCTGTAGCAGCTGCTGACGCAGATGCAGCGCCACCGGATACGCGTTGCGCATACCAATGATGAACACCCGCCGTGCGGCGCCCAGCGCGGCAATCACCTCGCTAAACTGCCGGGCGTCAATGCTGTTGACCCACTGCGTCAGGTTCGCCATCTCCTGCTTGTAATGACGCGACAGCAGCGTGTTGCCCTGCACCGCGTCGCGGTTATCGGTCAGCGGCATTCCGCTCTGGCGCAGGGTGCGCAGCTCATCACGCATGTCTTTGTATTTTTCATAGCCGAGGCGTTTGAACAGCCGGCTTACCGTGGCCTTTGATACGCCGCTGAGCCGCGCCAGCTCAGCGCTGTTATAGCTAATCAGATCATCAAAATGGTCAAACACAAAGTCAGCAATGCGCTGCTCCTGCGGCGACAGTTGCGGATAGTGACTGCGAAGGCGTTCATCGAGCTGTTTCATCATCGGTCCTGTAACTTTCGTTTCATCACAAGCTAGCATAAATCGATCCAGGCTGGCGTAACACCAAAACTGGAACGGCTCTTGCTTTACCATTGCTACAGACTGGTAGCGGCGCAATTTGTTGCGCTTGTTTTCCCTATCCAGCGCGCCAAATCGCGCCGCTACAAAAGAATAATCCGGGAACAGTTCATTATGATTCAAAGCAATATGGCCCCGATGGGCATGGCGGTGACGCCACATCACCTTGCCAGCGAAAGCGCACTGGCGGTTCTGCGTGAAGGCGGCAACGCGCTGGAAGCCATGGTGGCCGCCGCGGCGACCATTGCGGTGGTCTATCCGCACATGAATGGCCTCGGCGGCGACGGCTTCTGGCTGGTGGTGCCGCCCGGCGGCGATCCGATTGCTATCGATGCCAGCGGCGCCGCCGGTTCGCTGGCGCACCCCGACTTCTACCACGGTGAGAGCCATATTCCGCATCGCGGCCCTAAAGCGGCACTGACGGTTGCCGGCACCGTCAGCGGCTGGCAGGAAGCGCTGACGCTGGCGCACGAACTGGGCGCGACGCCGCTGCCGCTGAGCCGTTTGCTGCGCGATGCGGTTCGCTATGCGGCCGATGGCATTCCGGTCACCGCCTCGCAGGCGGCGGCGACGGCGGCAAAACAGCATGAGCTGCAACATCAGCCCGGTTTTGCTGCCACCTTTCTGCCTGATGGCGCACCGCCCGCTGCCGGCAGTCGTTTTACCCAGCCGGCGCTGGCGCAGACGCTGAGCGTGCTGAGCGAGCAAGGGCTGGAGAGCTTTTATCGCGGTGAGCTGGCGCACCAGCTGGCACGCGAAATGGGCGCGCTCGGCATGCCGATTACGCTGGACGATTTACACCGACAGCGCGCCCGGCGCTGCACGCCGCTGCACCTCGCGCACAGCGAAGGCGATATCTGGAACATGACGCCGCCGACGCAGGGGCTGGTGTCGCTGGCGATCCTCGGTATCACCGATCGTCTGGCGATGGCCGACGCCAGTGAAGCGCAGACGGTGCACCGCATCGTTGAAGCCACCAAACAGGCCTTTGCCCTGCGCGATCAACACATCACCGATCCGCGTCACATGGCGATTGATGTGCAGTCGCTGCTGAATGCCGATCATCTCGGCACGCTGGCCGCGCAGGTGCAGGACGATCGCGCCGCGCCCTGGGGCACCGGACGCGGACCGGGCGATACCGTGTGGATGGGGGTGATGGACAGCAGCGGCCTGGCGGTCTCCTTTATCCAGAGCATTTACCACGAATTTGGCAGCGGCGTCGTGCTGCCCGGCACCGGTATTACCTGGCAAAACCGTGGCGCGGCGTTCAGCCTGCAGCCGGATCACCTGCTGACGCTGGCACCGGGCAAACAGCCGTTCCATACGCTCAATCCAGCGGCTGCACGCCTGAAGGATGGCCGCACGCTGGTGTACGGCTCGATGGGGGGTGATGGCCAGCCGCAAACCCAGGCGGCGATCTTTACCCGCTATGTCATTCAGGGCCAGCCGCTGCAGCAGGCGGTCAGCGCACCGCGCTGGCTGCTTGGCCGCACCTGGGGCCAATCCTCAGACTCCCTCAAGCTGGAGGCGCGCATCGCGCCTGAAACCGTGCAGCAACTGCGCGCGCTCGGTCATGAGGTCGAACTGCTGGCTGAATACAGTGAAGTGGTGGGTCACGCCGGCGCCATCGTCAGACACAACAATGGCATGCTGGAAGGCGCGTTTGATCCGCGCAGCAACGGCAGCGCTGCCGGCTTTTAACGGAGACAATCATGAATGCACAACCGGACTGGGCAACCTATATCGCCCAAATGGAACAGATTCTGGCGCTGGAGCTGGACGACACGCGCCGCGCCGAGCTGCTGACGCAGTTTAACCGTATCGCCGCTATGGCGCAGCCGCTGATGGCGCTGCCGCTGGACGATCGCCTGGAAGTGGCGGGAGTATTTCATCCATGACGCTGGCAGCCTTATCGATTAGCCAGCTGCAGCAGGCACTGGCGCAGGGCGATCTCAGCGCACGCGACATCGCACAACAGACGCTGGCCGCCATTGAACAGCATAACCCGGCCATTAACGCCTGGACCGCCGTCACCGCGCAGCGCATGCTGCGGGAAGCCGATCGGCTGGATCAGCAGCGTCAGCGCGGCGAGCCGCTGCCGGCGCTGGCTGGCATTCCCTATGCGGTAAAAAACCTGTTTGACGTCGCCGGTCACAGCACGCTTGCCGGTGCCAGCCTGTTCAGCGAGCGGCCGGTGGCACAGCAGGATGCGTGGGCGGTCTCCAGACTGCAGCAGAGCGGCGCGCTGCTCTCCGGCATGCTGAATATGGACGCCTACGCCTACGGCTTTACCACCGAGAACACCCATTATGGTGCCACCCGCAACCCGCGCGATCTGTCACGCGTGGCCGGCGGCTCATCTGGCGGTTCCGCAGCGGCCGTCGCTGCCGGGCTGGTGCACTTTTCACTCGGCACCGACACCAACGGCTCGATTCGCGTGCCTGCTTCGCTGTGCGGCATTTTCGGCCTGAAACCTACCTTTGGTCGTCTGTCGCGCAGCGGCAGCCACCCGTTTGTCGCCAGCCTCGATCACATCGGTCCGTTTGCCCGCTCGGTGGAAGATTTGAGTCTGGTCTACGATGCGCTGCAGGGCGGCGACGCCAGCGATGCATTCCAGGCGGCGCGCCCTGCGGAACCGGTCAGTGACAGGCTCTCTGCAGGCAGCGAAAAGCTGCGCAGCGCGGTGCTGGGCGGCTTTTTTGCTGACTGGTGCAGCGATGAGGCGCGCGCGGCGGTGGCGGTAGCGGCCCGCGCGCTCGGCGCGACAGAAGAAGTGACGCTGCCCCAGGCCGAACTGGCGCGCTCGGCCGCGTTTATCATGACCGCCGCGGAAGGCGGCAATCACTATCTGCCGGCGCTGCGCACCCAGCCAGAACGCTTTGAGCCGAATTCACGCGAACGCCTGCTGGCTGGCGCGATGCTGCCCGCCGCGTGGTATGTGCAGGCCCAGCGTTTCCGCCGTCACTTCCAGCAGCAGGTGCTGCCGCTGTTCGACCATTACGACGTGCTGATCGCCCCGGCCACGCCCTGTACCGCCACCACCATCGGCCAGGAAACCATTCACATCAACGGTCAGGATTTGCCGACACGCGCCAGCATGGGCATGCTGACGCAGCCGATTTCGTTCCTCGGCCTGCCGGTGTGTAGCGTACCGCTGCTCACTGCCAGCGGCTTACCGATTGGCCTGCAGCTGATTGCCGCGCCGTTTAACGAACAGCTGGCGCTGCGCGCCGCCTGGGCACTGCAGCAGCAGGGTGTGACGCTGCCACAAACCTCTTTTATGGATGCCTGAAGATGACACCTGAACATATCGATCGTCCGGCGATACTGGCTGAAGTCACCGCCGCGTTTTACCGCTACGAGCAGGCGCTGGTGAGCAATGATGTCGCCGTGCTGGACGAGTTGTTCTGGCACGATGCGCGTACGGTGCGACTCGGTGCCGGAGAAAATCTGTACGGGATTGACGAGATTCGCGCCTTTCGCGCGGCGCGGCCGTCAAAAGGGCTCGATCGCACGCTGCGCAATACGGTCATCACTACTTTTGGCGATGACTATGCGGTGTGCAGCACCGAATTCACCCGCGAGGGCGTGGAGAAGACTGGCCGTCAGCAGCAGACCTGGGTGCGACTGCCGTGTGGCTGGCGCATCGTGGCGGCGCAGGTGAGTTTGATGAGCTGACGCAGGCGCGAGTGTTGCCCTCTCCTGGCAAGAGAGGGCAAAAACGACCTGACATCCGTGAAAGGTAAGGCCGCTCAGGCAGCCGGATGCGTCTTCATCCAGTGATCGGCAATCTGCTGACGCGTACACACCCACACCTTGTCGTGCTGCTGGATATGGTCGAGGAAACGCTGCAGCGCGCGGAATTTCCCCGGACGCCCCAGCAGACGGCAGTGCATGCCAATCGACATCATCTTCGGCGCCGTCGCGCCCTCTTCATACAGCACATCAAAGGTATCGCGCAGATAGGTATAGAACTGCTCGGCGGTGTTGAATCCCTGCGGCGTGGCGAAGCGCATGTCGTTGCACTCCAGCGTATAGGGAATGATCAGATGCGGCTTCACCGTGCCGTCCTGACAGGTGACCTGCGTCCAGAACGGCAGATCGTCACCGTAGTAATCGCTGTCGTAGCTGAAGCCGCCCTGCTCGACCACCAGCCGCCGCGTATTGGGGCTGTCGCGCCCGGTATACCAGCCGGTGGGCGCTTTACCGAATAGCTCGGTGAGCACGTCCACTGCCTGCTGCATGTGCTGACGCTCGGTTTTGGCATCCATCCCCTGATAGTGAATCCAGCGCCAGCCGTGGCTGACCACATCGTAATCGGCGGCTTTGATGGCCTCGACAATCTGCGGATGCCGCGCCAGCGCCATCGCGACGCCAAAGATGGTCAGCGGCAGGCCGCGCTGCTGAAACTCCTGATGGATGCGCCAGAAACCGGCACGCGAACCGTACTCATACAGGGAATCCATCGACATGTGGCGATCGGCATAGCTGGCGGCACCGATGATGTCGGAGAGAAACTGCTCAGAGCCCGCGTCACCATGCAGCACATTGTTTTCAGCGCCCTCTTCATAGTTGAGCACGAACTGCACCGCCACCCGCGCCTCACCCGGCCACTGCGCGTGCGGCGGCTGGCCCGCATAGCCAATCAGATCGCGCGGATAATTTTTGTTGAAGCTGTACTCTTTCTTTTCAGATACATCACTCATTCTGCAAGTTCCTGTCATCAGTCCTCAACCAGCCCTTAGTTTAGGTGCTGAAATGCCGCGCTGAGCGGTTTTTTAATCGGGTAAGCCAGATCGCCGTGTTTGCTGGTACCAAAGCCCAGCGCCAGTAATGACTCGACCATTTTCACCGCCGCACTGACGCCATCAATCACCGGCAGGCCCAGCTCTTTAGTCAGATCCTGCGCCAGCGACGCCATGCCGCCGCAGCCCAGCACAATCGCCCCGCTGCCATCTTCACGTTTCGCCTGCAGGCAGCGCTCGCGCACTTTCTCCTGCGCGACGCCGCTGCCGTCCTCAAGCGCCAGCACTGGCAGGTCAATGGCGTGCAGCGCGGCACAGTGATGGCTGAATCCGTACTGCTGCAACAGATGGCGGGCGATCACCAGCGTGCGCGGCAGCGTGGTGACAATCGAAAAGCGCGTCGCCACCAGCGTCGCGGTGTGCATCGCCGCTTCGGCAATGCCAATCACCGGTCCGCTCGCCAGTTCGCGCGCCGCCAGCAGTCCCGGATCGCCAAAGCAGGCGATGATATGGCCGCTGACGCCCTGCTCTTTGCCGCGTTTTACCTGTTCCAGCACGCCCACCGCGGCAATCGCTTCATCAAAGTGTCCTTCAATGGAGGGCACGCCCTCGCTCGGGCACACCGCCACAATCTCCGTGCCAGGTGCGGCCACGGCGCGCGCCGCTGCACCGATGGTCGCCGTCATGGCGGCGCTGGTATTCGGGTTGATCACCTGGATCAGGCTCATGATGCCGCTCCTTTATGACCGGCAAATAACCGGGTGAAATCAGGCAGGGTTTCGCCGCTGCGCTCAAAGTGCAGGCTGGCAACGATATGTTCGAAGTGATGCTGCAGCGCCGTGGTTAACGCCGGCAGATCGTTTTGCCGCAGCAGATCCACCAGCCGATCGTGATGATCGCAACGACAGCCGCGCTGCCAGGGTGCACCGTAAGCGGCGATCACCAGTGAGGAGCGCTGCGTCAGGCGCGTCACCATGTCAGTCAGCACCTGGTTGCCGGAAATCGCCTGCAGCTGGATATGAAAAGCCGCAGACAGACGGATGGCGGCGGCCCCGTCGTGCTGCTGGTGCGCCTGCTGCTCGTCGGCAATTAAGCCACTTAGCGCGGCGAGATGCGGCGGCTGCAGATGCGCCAGCACCGCCGGTAGGTTGGCGCACTCCAGCAGGCTGCGCGTGGCGAAGATGTCGCGCGCTTCCTCCACGCCCGGCGTCGCCACCTGTGCACCACGTCTGGGCGACAGGGTGATCATTTGCACCGCCGCGAGGCGCTGCAGCACCTTACGAATGCCGGTGCGGCTGACGCCAAACACCTCCGACAGTGCCTCTTCCGGCAATTTGCTGCCCGGCGGCAGCTGATGCTCCACGATGGCGTTCAGCAACGCCTGATAGATAGGTTCGTCTCTGTCATTCAGATCGGCAGCCGTTTTCAGACCTGTTTCACTCTTCATTACCCGCTCCGGCAAGTGACTGTATGCAGACATCGTATACGTGAAATTCATTTTTTGTATACAAGAAATCAATTCTGGCCTGGATCCTGCAATACCGTTTCACGCTGTCATTATTTTTCCATGAAGTTAAGAGGAGCAGGTTTCATGCCAAATCATTCTGAAGTGACCTCTGCGGTGGCCTCTGAAGCCAACGCCCATTACAGCCCGCGTCTGTGTAACGACGACCTGGCGCCGACCCGCAACCAGAGCTGGTCGTGGTACAACATTTTTTCGTTCTGGATGTCGGACGTGCACAGCATGGGCGGCTATGTGGTGGCGGCCAGCTTCTTCACCCTCGGTCTGGCCAGCTGGCAGGTGCTGCTGTGTCTGCTGGTGGGAATTTGCATCGTGCAGCTGTGCGCTAACCTGGTGGCGAAGCCGAGCCAGATGGCTGGCGTGCCTTACGCGGTGATTTCGCGTCAGGCATTTGGCGTGTTCGGGGCCAACATCCCGGCGGTGATCCGCGGGCTGATCGCCTTCGCCTGGTACGGCATTCAGACCTATCTGGCGGCGAATGCGCTGATGCTGGTGCTGCTGAAGTTCTATCCGTCGTTAAGCAGCATGACGCAGAGCAGCTGGCTCGGCTTGTCGCAGCTTGGCTGGTGCTGTTTCGGCGTAATGTGGCTGCTGCAGGCGATGGTGTTCTGGCACGGCATGAGCGCGATTAAACGCTTTATTGATATCGCCGGTCCGGCGGTCTACGTGGTGATGGTGGCGCTGGCGGGCTGGATTGTATACAAAACCGGTTTTGACGGTATCTCCTTCACCCTCGCCAGTAAATCACTGAGCGCGGGCGAGCAAACCTGGCAGATGATTACCGCGACCGCGCTGGTGGTCTCTTATTTCTCCGGCCCGCTGCTCAACTTTGGTGACTTCTCGCGCTACGGCAAAAGCATGGGTGAGATTCGCCGCGGCAACCGCTGGGGCCTGCCGTTCAACTTCCTGCTGTTTTCGATTGTGACCGTGGTCATTGTCTCGGGTACTCAGTCGCTGTTTGGCAAAATGATCACCGATCCGATTGAAACCGTGAGCATGGTAGGCAACGATGTAGCGGTCGCTATCGGGCTGCTGACCATGATTACCGCCACCATCGGCATCAATATCGTGGCGAACTTCGTTTCGCCAGCGTTTGATTTCTCTAACTGCTCACCGCAGAAGATCAGCTTCCGCGCCGGTGGCATGATCGCCGCCGTGGGTTCAGTGCTGCTGACGCCGTGGAATCTGTTCCAGTCGCCGGAGCTGATTCACTACACGCTGGATGTGCTGGGATCGTTTATCGGGCCGCTGTTTGGCATTCTGATCGCCGATTTCTACCTGATCAAACGCAGTAAGGTATACGTTGATGACCTGTTCAACGATACGCCAAAAGGCCGCTACTGGTATCGCGGCGGTTTCAATCCGAAAGCGATTGCTGCACTGCTGCCTTCCGTTGGCATTTGTCTGGTGATTAGCTTTATTCCGTCCCTGCACGCGGTGGCGAACTTCAGCTGGTTCATCGGCGTGGCACTGGGCGCTGGCTGCTACCGCTGGCTGGCGCGCGCTGAACGTGAGGTGCCGCAAGCCACCTATCGTGCGGAAGTGGCGGTACAGAAGGATTAATGCGCTGGCGGTCGCCATTAACGGCGACCGTACGCCAGATGGGTATGATTTAGAAAAGCAAAAAGCCGATGCATTGCTGCATCGGCTTCTTTAAAGAGATTGGCGGAACGGACGGGGCTCGAACCCGCGACCCCCTGCGTGACAGGCAGGTATTCTAACCAACTGAACTACCGCTCCGCGCTTTGTTCCCCGTCGGGAACGAGGCGCATATTAATGGCAGCCTCATCCCTCGTCAACGCTTTTTGCAGGGGAATCTCTCGTTTGCCGTTTTTTTCAGCTTAACGACGCTTTTCCACGCAAAATCAGCGGCTTCAGGCGCGCCACAGGCAGCTGCCGCCCTTCTTTTGCACCAGATCGAGCCGGCTCTCATGCGCCATTATCTCTTCATCGCTGGCGCTAACCACGCGCAGGCCGGCGCCCGGACGAACGATGCGCTGTATATGCTCACCTTCCACCTGATTGCTCTGCTCGCCTTCCATTGAAAACGCCAGCGAGGTCTGGCCGCCGGTCATGGTGAGGAACACCTCGGCCAGAATCTCGGCATCAAGCAAAGCGCCGTGCAGCGTACGTTTGCTGTTGTCGATCTCGAAACGGTTACACAGCGCATCCAGGCTGTTGCGCTTGCCCGGGAACATTTTACGCGCCATCGCCAGGCTATCGGTGATTTGACAGAAGGTTTCTGTCTTGCCGATGTCACGCTGCAGCATGGCAAATTCGTAATCCATAAAGCCGATGTCGAACGAAGCGTTATGGATCACCAGCTCCGCGCCGCGAATATAATCGAGGAATTCGTCGGCGATTTGCGCAAAGGTCGGTTTATCGGCGAGGAATTCATCGGCAATACCGTGTACGCCGAACGCTTCCGGATCCACCAGCCGATCGGGCTTGAGATACATATGGAAGTTGTTGCCGGTCAGGCGACGGTTGATCACCTCAACCGCACCGATTTCAATGATGCGATGTCCTTCGTAATGTACCCCGATCATGTTCATGCCGGTGGTTTCGGTATCGAGGACGATCTGGCGGTTATTTGCAGTGCTCATAGGACTCGTTTTATGTCAGACTTGGCGTTTTGTCAGAAGGAAGTCTACCAGAGATGCGCAAACAGGTAGAAATATTCACCGATGGATCCTGCCTGGGCAATCCCGGTCCCGGCGGCTACGGCGCCATTCTTCGCTACCGCCAGCACGAGAAATTATTCAGCGCCGGCTATCGCCTTACTACCAATAATCGCATGGAGCTGATGGCGGCCATTGTGGCACTGGAAGCGCTGACCCAGCCGTGTGACGTGGTGCTCAGCACCGACAGCCAGTACGTGCGCCAGGGCATCACCAGCTGGATTCACAACTGGAAAAAGCGCGGCTGGAAAACCGCAGAAAAGAAGCCGGTGAAGAACGTTGATCTGTGGCAGCGACTCGACGCGGCGCTCAGTACCCATCAGATTCAATGGGAGTGGGTAAAAGGCCATGCCGGTCATCCGGAGAACGAACGCTGCGATGAACTGGCACGCAGCGCTGCCGGCAATCCTTCCCTCGACGATATTGGCTATCAGGTTGAGTCCTGATCGCTGGCTTCACGAAACTGCCGCGTGGCATTGACCGCTGGCCGTAACTGGGTTTTGCCGGGCATCATCTTCACTTTGCCCGGCGTCAGCGGGAAGGTGCGCTTACGCGCAACCACGATGTTCAGACAGCCCAGCGCCGGCAGGTGCGTGCTGATCATCTTGCCGCCCTGGCGGTGCCACGGCACCACCTGAAAGCGCGTACGATACACCACTTCATAGTTGAGTAAGCTCAGCCAGTCGAGCAGGCGCACCTGGCTGAACATCCGTCCGCTCCACGGTGCGCGGCGCTGTAATCCGGGCAGGCCTTTACTGATGCCCAGCAGGCTAAACGGATTGAAGCCGCTGATAATCATCCAGCCGTCATCAATCAGTACACGATCCACTTCGCGCAGGACGCGGTGCGGATCCTGGCTCCAGGCCAGCGTGTGCGCCAGCAGACAGGCATCAATCGATTTGGCTTCAAATGGCAACTGCGTTGCGCTGGCGATGACGTGCAGCCCATCGCCCTCATCGCCCACATTAACCTGATGCGATATGGCACACTGGCGGGTATTGATTTCTGCGCTGAGGCTGCCAATTTTAAGCATATGAAAGCCGTACAGCTTGCCGAGATACGGTTGCAGTTGCTGGGTTAACGCGTCGCGGAAATAGTCGCCCCAGGGCATATCCTGCCAGGAGCGCGGCGCAGTCAGGATTTGGCGTGTTTTCGCTGGCTTCATGCTCTACCATTTTCCTTTTTCTACGACCTGAGAGGTGTTTATGAATCTTACCAGTATTCCCGCGTTGCAGGATAACTACATCTGGACACTGAACGATGAACAGGGACGCTGTCTGATCGTCGATCCGGGTGAAGCCCGGCCGGTGCTGGAAAAAATTCACGCCAATCACTGGCAGCCGCAGGCCATTCTGCTGACCCATCATCATCACGATCACGTGGGCGGCGTTGGCGAACTGCTGGAGCGCTATCCGCAACTTGAGGTTTATGGTCCGCAGGAGACCGCCGATAAAGGCGCGCGCACTATTCTCAGTGACGGTGATGAATTTACGCTGCTCGGGCTAAATTTCCGCGTCATCGCAACGCCTGGACACACTTTAGGACATATCTCATATTTCAGCTCACCTTATCTTTTCTGTGGCGATACAATGTTTTCGGGTGGCTGCGGACGACTGTTCGAAGGCACTGCGCAGCAAATGTTTGAGTCGTTTCAGTCGATTAATCAACTTCCTGCCGATACGCTTATCTGCTGTGCGCATGAATATACTTTATCCAATATGAAGTTTGCTGCGGCTATTCTGCCTCAGGACCCGAAAATTTTGGCAAGGTATCAGCAAATTAAGGACTTACGCGCAGAAAATCGCATTACTTTGCCAACAAAACTGGCGCTGGAGCGTGAAATAAATTTATTCCTGCGTACGCAAGATCCTGATTTGCAAAAGGCTTTAGGCATTAATGTGTCGTCGGCTCCGTTATGGCAGACTTTTGCCGATCTACGCGAGAAGAAAGACCGTTTTTGATATTTCTGGTTGTGTTGTGCCGGTCGCTAACGTATAGTTGCTCGTCTTTTAAGCGAACTATTGACACACACATGAAGGCTAAAGCGATATTACTCGCCTCGGTCTTGCTGGTTGGATGTCAGGCATCAAGGAATGACGCCAGTATCCCGGTACAGCATGCACAGAGTCTGTCTTCAGCTGGTCAAGGTGAAAATGGAAAGTACGGAGATCGCTTGTTGTCGCCGCGCTGGCAAGATGATGGAACCAGCCTCGCAGAAGACACTGATCTCTGGAATCACATTAGTGACGAGTTGAAGATGGGGATTCCGGAAAACCCGCGAATCCGCGAACAAAAAACAAAGTACTTAAAAAATAAGAGCTATCTCCACGATGTAACATTACGGGCAGAGCCGTACATGTACTGGATTGTCGAGCAGATACAGAAACGTAAAATGCCGATGGAACTGGTACTGCTACCCATAGTGGAGAGCGCTTTTGACCCACACGCAACCTCTTCTGCGAATGCCGCTGGCATCTGGCAGATCGTTGCGCAAACGGGCAAAAACTATGGTTTGAAACAGAACCAATGGTACGACGGACGCCGCGATGTGGTGGCCTCAACCAAAGTTGCGCTGGATATGATGCAGCGTCTGAACGGCATGTTTGACGGTGACTGGTTACTGACCATCGCCGCCTATAACAGCGGTGAAGGGCGTGTGCTGAAGGCGATGAAACAGAACAAGGCGCGCGGTAAGCCGACCGACTTCTGGCATTTATCGCTGCCACGCGAGACCACGGTTTACGTACCTAAAATGCTGGCCCTGAGTGATATTCTCAAGAACAGCAAGCGTTACGGTATTAAGCTGCCAACCGCGAATGAGAGCCGTGCACTGGCTCGCGTTGAAGTGGGACAGCAGATTGAACTGACGCAGGCCGCAGATATGGCCGGTATGTCGCTCAGCAAGCTGAAGACATTCAATGCCGGGTATAAAAACGGCACCACCGCGCCAAACGGACCGCACTATATTATGGTGCCAAAGTCCAACGTGGCTCAGCTGCGCAATTCACTGGCTTCCGGTGATATTGCTGCGGTACAGCCCGGCGAGCTGGCGAAAGTCAGCGCTGCAGGCAATAGCTATAAGGTCCGCAAAGGCGACACCTTATCGGGCATTGCCAGTAAGCTTGGCGTGAGCGTTAGTGCACTGAAGCAGCAGAATAACCTGCGCAGTGCGTCAGTACGCATCGGTCAGACCCTGACCGTTGGCAGCAAAGCTGGCGCGTCGCAGCTGGCGGATAACGGCAACAGCATCACCTACCGTGTACGTAAGGGTGATTCTTTTGCCAGTATCGCCAAACGTCACGGTGTTAACACCAAAGACGTGATGCGCTGGAACAGTGACGCTAAAGATATTCAGCCCGGCGATAAGCTGACGCTGTTTGTGAAGAATAGCGCAACACCTGATACCTGATGCACCGAAAAGGCTGACTTTTGTCAGCCTTTTTCATTATTTACCTTTTCCCGTTCCCGCAGTCCGACACACTCCCGCGTAAAACTCGTTATTTTTTCGCCGCTGCACCATGCCTGTAGCGGTCTGAAGTGGTTTATTGAGCAGGATGCGGCTTCAGCGCTGTGAATCATGCGCTTTGGCGCGCCGCACTTGGCTTAGCGTTTAGCCGCGCCGGGACTGAATTCAACCAGCAGAGGATTGTGGTCAGAGGCACGCGTCACCAGCACCGACGCCTCGCTGACCTTCATATCGCGGTAAAAGACAAAATCCAGCGGGCGGCCAAAGGCTTTGCGCCGATGATCATCAGTAAAGTTTACTTCGCGCAGCGCCATCTCACGGGCAAAGCGGTAGAGCGCATTCATACGCTGGCGGCTCCAGGCATTGAAGTCGCCGGCCATGATCACCGGCCCGCGATGATGCTGGATTTGCTCGCCAATCGGCCCCAGCTGTTTGCTGTACACATCAACGCCGAGGCTGAAATTGACCGCATGAATGTTGACCACCATCAGCATTTCGCCGGTGGGAAGCGGATAGGCAGTGACCAGAGCGGATTTAGACAGCCTCAGTAGCGGCTCACGCTCACGCAGCGGACAACAGTAGACCGGATGGGCAGAAGCCAGCGTCATGACGCCAGAGGGGTGTTGTGGCAGCACAAAGGCCGGTACCTGATCGGCCGCCAGATAATTACTGGTGGCGAACTGCACCAGTTCCGGTGTGGTCTGCGCTTCCTGCAGCAGCACCAGATGGGCATCTTTACCGAAGCCCTGCAGTACTGACATCCAGTCTGCCCGCTGCTGTTTGAAGATATTCCACACCAGCACGCGCAGGGTTGGGTCGGCTGGCAGCGGTGCACCGGGCGGTAACGCCTGCCCAAGATGCAGCATCGCCCCTGGCGGAAAAATCCGCTCAGCAGGCTGACCTGCTACATACCGCATTGCATAAGTTTTTTTTCGCACTGTCCCGCCTGGCTGATTTTCGACTACAACTTCACCTGACTGTTATAGGGATTTTAGCGCGGGGTTTCAATTGCTGTTATTGATTGTCGGAATTCGCCTCACAGCCAGCAACGGCAACAGCCCGCCATGCGGCAGGCTGTTGTGCAGCTTATTCAATGATGGCTGCCGTGCGCGGCTTATCCAGCTGGCCGCTGAGGCGGACCAGCAGCAGAGCCGCAAACACGATGACGGCACCCACCCATGGCGTCTGCGCCAGACCGTAATGTTCCACGATGTGACCGCCGACGGTTGAACCCAGTGCGATGCCAATATTAAAGGCCGCGATATTCAGCCCGGACGCGACATCAACTGCGCCTGGCGCATAGTGTTCGGCCTTTTGCACCACGTAAACCTGCAGGCCGGGTACGTTAGCAAAGGCAAAGACGCCCATCACCAGCACCGTGAGCAGCGCGGGGTAATGCATGCTGGCGGTGAACTGGAATACTATTAACAGAATGGCCAGCGCGATAAAAATCAGCGTCAGCGCCGGTACCGCCCCGCGGCGATCGGCCAGCCTGCCGCCCCAGATATTCCCGATCGCCACTGCAATACCGTACCCCAGCAGCACGCCGCTGACGGCGGTCGGCGAGAAACCGGCCAGTGACTGCATCATCGGTGCCAGGAAGGTAAAGGTGGTAAAGATGCCGCCGTAGCCCAGCGCCGTAATCGCGTAAATCAGCAGCAGACGCGGATTGATCATTACCGCGGCCTGTTGTGCCAGTGAAGTGGCAGGCGGCTGTGCGATGTTACGTGGTACCAGTATCATGCTGCTGACCAGCGCAATCACGCCCAGCAGAGAGACCGCCAGAAAACTTTCACGCCAGCCAAAGTGCTGGCCAATCAGTGTGCCAAGCGGTACGCCGGTGACCAGCGCCACGGTTAAGCCGCCAAACATGATGGCTATCGCACTGGCAGCCTTCTCTTTGCTTACCAGGCTGGTGGCAATGGTTGAGCCGACGGAGAAGAAAACGCCGTGCGCCAGTCCGGTCAGCAGACGCGCCATCACCAGCGTTTCATAGTTGGGTGCCAGCCAGGCCACCAGATTACCGACGGTAAACAGCGCCATCAGCCCCATCAGCAACTGCTTGCGCGGCAGCTTGCCGGTTAAGGCGGTGAGCACTGGCGCGCCGACGGCTACGCCAAGCGCGTAGATGGATACCAGCATCCCGGCAGAAGGTAACGTAATGCTGAGCTGTTCAGCGATGGTCGGAATCAGCCCGACGATAACAAACTCGGTGGTTCCGATAGCGAAGGCGCTGATGGTCAGCGCCCAGAGTGCAAGTGGCATGGTTGACTCCCAATAATGTTTTGATGGGCGCCATTATCGACTCGTGCTTTAATAACAAAAAGAAGCAAAGTAACAATAAACTTTTGCCTGAGGAGGCATAATGAAGGCATCTTCAGAGGAGTTAAAAGTCTTTATCGCTGTGGTGGAAAGCGGCAGTTTTAGCCGTGCAGCGGAGCAGTTACAGATGGCCAATTCAGCGGTGAGCCGCACGGTGAAGAAGCTGGAGAACAAGCTTGGCGTGTCGCTGCTGACGCGTACCACCCGTCAGCTGGCGCTGACTTATGAAGGCGAACTCTATTTCCGGCGCGTGCAGAAGCTGATCCTTGAGATGGCAACGGCAGAGAATGAGCTGATTGAGCGCCAGCAGGCGCCACAGGGCGTGCTGCGCATCGACGCGGCAACACCGGTGATCCTTAACCTGCTGATGCCGATGATTAAACCCTTTCGTGAGCGCTATCCGGCGGTCACGCTATCGCTAATCTCCTCTGAAAGCTTTATCAACCTGATCGATCGTAAAGTGGATGTCGCTATTCGTGCCGGGGATTTAACTGATTCCACGCTGCGTGCCCGGCTGCTGTTCACCAGCTATCGTAAAATGGTCGCTACGCCAGCTTACCTGGCAAAATATGGCACGCCGGCGTCGGTGGAGGCGCTGGCACAGCATCAGTGCCTCGGCTTTGTCGAGACGCCTCGTCTCAATCGCTGGCCCGTGTCGGCTAATGGTAGCGATCTGTATGAAATTGACGCGGCGATGTCATCAAACAGCGGAGAGACGATTAAACAGCTGTGCCTTAACGATCAGGGTATCGCCTGCCTGTCGGACTTTATGGTGAATGCAGAAATTGCGGCGGGCACTTTTGTTGAGGTGCTGGCGCACCAGTCGGTACCGGTTGAGATGCCTTTTAATGCGGTGTATTACAGTGATTTAGGGGTGAGCCAGCGCGTGCGGGCCTTTATTGATTTTCTCAGCGAGTGGGTCAGAGATCAGCCCTGGCGCGTGCAGGGCTGATGCACGGGAGAATTAATCCCAGTCTGGTGCCAGGCCTTCCGGGCTGACCAGACGCTGCTGACGATCCAGCGCGGCGATCTGCGCCATGTCGTCCGCATCCAGTGTCAGATCCTGCGCCGCCATATTGCTGGCCAGGTTCTCACGTTTGGTTGAGGAGGGGATCACGGCATAACCCAGTGCCAGTGCCCACGCCAGGACGACCTGCGCGGGTGTGGCCTGATGTTTCTGCGCAATCTGCTTTATCACCTGTTCTTTTAACGCTTCGCCATATGCCAGCGTCATGTATGAAGTGATGTGAATGCCCTGCTGTTTCGCGAACTCCACGACCTGGCGATTTTGCAGGAACGGGTGCAGTTCAATCTGGTTAGTCGCAATGTTCTCTGCGCCCACAGCGGCAATGGCCTCTTTCATCAGGGCAATCGGGAAGTTGGAGATACCAATCTGACGCGTCAAACCCGCCTCTTTCGCTGCCATCAATGCCTGCATGCTCTCTTTGACCGATACCGCTGCACCCGGCGATGGCCAGTGAATCAGCGTCAAATCGACATAGTCGGTACGTAGTTTCGCCAGGCTCTGCTGCAAGCTGGGGATCAGTTTGTCGGCGGCGAGATTCTCAATCCAGATTTTAGTGGTGATAAACAGCTCATCACGTGCCACGCCGCTTTCGGCAATAGCCTGACCTACGGCAGCTTCGTTTTCATAAATTTGAGCGGTATCGATGGTGCGGTAACCGAGTTCCAGTGCAGTTTTCACTGAATGAATAACGACATCGTCCTGCAGACGAAATGTTCCTAAACCAAAAGCGGGGATTGTCATGTTTTCCTCATCATTGCGTTGAATGTTGCGATGAGGCGTATTGTGGCAGGATTATTGTTGCTGAAAAATCCGCTTATGAGCAGAGGAATTTTGCGTTTTACTCAACAATAGCGGATTTTGAGCGGACATGAAAAAGCCCTGACTTCACAGTCAGGGCTTCTCAATTTAAGTGGCGGAACGGACGGGGCTCGAACCCGCGACCCCCTGCGTGACAGGCAGGTATTCTAACCAACTGAACTACCGCTCCACCGATTCTGTACTGATATCAGACCGTCGCTGATTTCAGGTGTTTCGCCCTTTCCGCGTCACCGGGAAGGTCA
>NZ_NHZE01000037.1:0-56520 GCF_002207995.1 Pantoea sp. VS1 | reverse complement strand
AGGCCTGGTACACCTTTGCCGGCACCGCGAGCCAGCGCCGGCACGCGCCGTTCCGGTACTCCAGTTCCAGCACGCCGGTGGTCGGATCGTAGCCCGCGCTGCGAAACAGCTGAGACGTCATTTCATGCCTGTTCATAGTGTGGTTCCTGTCAGGGCCATCGCTCACGTGGCCGCCGTCCGAAAAAGTGGGGTGCCGCCCGGCAGCTCCCCCGTTCAGGGAGTAAAATCAGACGATTCATTATTCAGATTACGTGGGTGTTGTTACCGGTCGCCGCGCCGTGAAACCTGAGCCGGAGCGGAGATTCACAGTAGTCTGAGAAGTTCGTCAACTTTCCGTCCTGCCTTCACGCTGCACTGAATCCGTCCGCGAGGAGAAGATGCTGATGTTCATCAGAACCTCCGGCCGCTCCCCGGCGCCAGCCCGAACGCTGCAGCAGCTTATCCAGCGCAGCCAGGTCGCCGGTGATGCGCACAGGCAGGGGACTGCGCAGCCGTCCGTGCTCATCAAAGCCGGTTTCCAGTGCGCTGCGCCTGAGATAAACACCGGAAACGGAGGAGCTGAGCCGCAGCTGGCGGCGGCCGCTCCATTCGTTTTCTGACAGCACCATATAAATCCAGCCGGTGAGCTTCACGGCGTGCAGGGCGTGCTGGAGCCGGAACAGGTCGTTCTGCGCCTGCAGGTGGCCGTTTCCGGCGCGCCACAGGTATTCCAGTTTGCCGGGCAGGTCGGCGCGCAGGCCCTTCTCCCGCCCCTCCTTCAGCAGCCAGCTGATGTCACTCGCCAGCGCCCGTGGAAAGCGACGCTGTTTTTCGGCGGTGGCCAGCCAGCGGGTCAGAAACAGGTTGTCCTGTGCGGGTGAAGTCACGAGCCCGTCGCGGCGGGCGGTATGCAGCGCAATCAGGCCGCACCACGCCAGGTGACTGACGTTCAGGTTGTCGTTATTCATAAGCCGCATCCTTCATGCCGGACCACATGAAAAAGTGGCCCTGAAATACGGCATTTTATGACATCATCAGGCCTGAGAAAACCCGGCGGAGCCGGCAGGAGGTTCAGCAGCACGGCCTGACTTTATCCGGCTGGCTCCGCAGGTGTTCAGTCCCGCAAATCAGGGCGGGAGCAGGCGTAATGAGAGCGGTCCAGGTTGCAGGGACCGGGTTGATTAAATTAAATAGGGGGCCACTTGGAAAACGGAAAATATCCTACGCTAAGCCTGTTTTTTGTAGAGAGATTGAGAACCCTGAATCCCTGTCCAGCCATCTCAGCTCCGGTACCAGGGATTAAGAAGCGACACCACTCGCATGGCTGTCAGCTTCGCTGAAAATGGGTTCTGTCCTGTGACCAGCCGCCCGTCAACGATAATTTAAGGTCAATGAAGGTTGTAGTATTGTTTGATTTATTTTGAGTGATTGTTAAAGAAAAATATTCCTGTAGCCTGGCACTTCTCTGAGTGGGAAATGGATTTCAGACTCTGATATCACAGGAAGGAGGGTTAACGGTGTGTTGAAATAATTATTTTAACCTCATAAAGCAGGTTTTTTTATATCACTACGTCAGCTTCTCGCGCATAAGGGACAACCATACTCAAATCTCCTGCAATGTGGGAGATTTGAGTATGTAGTAGTTCACCAAATTTGGCCACTGGAACAAATATGTAAATGTCCGCTTCTCGCTCATAGCAGCCATTCCAATCCAAACTAATCCTGTAGATTTTCCATTCCACATAAATCACTCATTGTCGAGCAGGATCATGATGGCCCTGGAGGAAATGACGCCGAAGGTCGAGCAGTACTCTTTTGACGTGATGTTCCTTGATTTAACCGGCATTGATGGCTGTGAGGACTTTGAACACTTCGGCCGGCGCCTGCGCGCGCACGTGCTGGCCACGACCGGCCTGACCGTCGGCGTGGGCATGGGGCCGACCAAAACCCTGGCTAAGTCGGCGCAGTGGGCCAGCAAGGAGTGGCCGCAGTTCCACGGTGTGCTGGCGCTTACGCCGCGCAATCTGAAGCGCACCGCAACGCTGCTGGAAAACCAGCCCGTAGCGGAGATATGGGGGGTTGGCCGACGCATCTGCAAAAGACTCAACCTGATGGGCATTGAAAACGCTCTTCAGCTGGCGCGCATGCCCCCTGCCCTCATCCGAAAAAACTTCAGCGTGGTACTCGAGCGCACCGTGCGAGAGCTCAACGGGGAATCGTGCATTCCCCTCGAAGGGTTTGCGCCGGCGAAACAGCAGATCGTCTTCAGCCGCTCCTTAGGGGAGCGCATCACGACAAAAGTGGCCATGCAGGAAGCGCTGTGTCAGTACGCCACCCGGGCGGCGGAGAAGCTGAGAAATGAGCGCCAGTTCTGCCGGCGCATCAGCGTTTTTATCCGGACCTCGCCGCATGCGCAGGGAGAAGTCTTTTACGGCAACAGCGCCGGCGAGAACCTCACCCTACCCACGCAGGATACGCGGGACGTGATCGGGGTGGCGATGCGATCGCTCGACCGCATCTGGCTTGAAGGGCGGCGCTATACGAAGGCCGGCATAATGCTCGATGACTTCACGCCCAACGGCGTCAGTCAGCTGAACCTGTTTGATGAGGATAAGCCGCAGGCAAACAGCGCGCAGCTGATGAAGGTGCTGGACGGCATTAATCAGTCCGGGCTGGGGCACATGTGGTTTGCCCGTCAGGGTGTCAGCAATGAGTGGCAGATGAAACGCGAGATGCTTTCGCCGGCATGGACCACGCGCTGGGATGACATTTCAGTTGCCCGCGTATTATAGCCGGGCAAGCAAACGGAATATCTCCTGTTTTCTTTTCAGAGAGGCCTGTATGGCAAATTTTCTACCGAACAGGCTCTGAAGCCGGGCATAACACCCTTGATTTGCGTTACTATCAGGGTCAGCGCTCACCGGCACTTGTCGAAAAAATGCGTCAGGCGTATTTCCGCTAACGCACCTTCCAGATATCAGCATCAGTCAGAGGGTAAAATCGACGTGCTCGCCGCCAGGCATATTAACTCCAATCGTCAGCTGACCGCCAAGGGCTTCAACATAACGTTTGAGCGTGGCAATTTTCAGATCTTCACCGCGCCCTTCAATAGCCGCTACGGAAGGCTGTGCAATACCCATGGCTTCAGCCTGCTGCTTTTGTGTTTTCGACAACGCCTCACGCAGTTTATACAGCTGAGAATCAAGTCGCATTGCCGCGACTTTTTCATGTACCTGAGTGAGTTCTTCAGGTGTCAGATCAGCCATCAGGTCATCAAGCGTTTTCATTTCCCGCTCCGTTTCAGTCGGTCCAGATGTCGGTGGTACTCATTTTCCGCTGTTTTAATCATGGTCTTGTAGAAGCGCTTTTCATCTGCGCCTTCTTTATTACCCGCACATAGGACAATGGCTTTACGCATAGGATCAAACACAAAGAACCCTCTTACGGGCCGCCCGTTGCTCTGCACCCTCAGTTCTTTCATGTTCGGGATTTTTGAGCCGTAAAGCGTATCCACATGGGGCCGACCAAGATGCGGACCTTCCTGCTTCAGAAGGTTCAGTGCGGCAAGCACATCCAGCTGCATCGCCCTGTCCTGCTCTTTGAGCCATACCGCGAATAAATCCGTGGTTTCAACGAGCCACACATTTCCACCTTTATATATTACAGTCTATACATCATATATATCATAGTCTATTTTTTCAATACCGCCTTCTGTCTACCATAGCAAAATAGTTTATAGCCAAGCTTTCATTCCCGAGCAGGCGGCAGGCCGTATAAATGCAATACGTCGGGCATCAGGCCGACTGAATGCGCTCAGGGTAAGCGTCAGGCCCCGGCCTGCTAAACACCATGTATGTCCTGCACGCAGAACCCTCAGATTCATTCTTTGCCCTGCGGCGCGTCATTAAGTCCGTCGTGACTTTCTTCGTTAAGATAGCTGAACTCACTCTGATCAATACCGGACAGCAGATGCGCCAGCGTTTTACGGCCGCGGGGCAGGCGCGAAGCAGGTGTCAGTGACACTATCTCACCCTCGACGGTGACGTTAAACCGAATGCCAGGTGTCCAGCCGGCCCGGTCAGCCACATCATTCGGAACCATGATGAATAAAATACCGTTCTGCTGACGTAATGTCAGGTCTGACATATTTCCTCCCCTTCTCATGTAAGAAAAAGCATTCGCCGCCGGACAGGCGATATCTGACTTCAATTTGAGGTTAATAAGGTCCATTCTCAGTAGTAACAAGACACTGTTATTGTCTGAATGCCTGCCCGTTAAATTGATCTGAGGATACAGCGCAATTCTTTCCAATACCGAAAACATGCGGACTGGTTAAGTGAGTGTCTCGTTAATCATTATGGAAGGGAATTTCATGTTTACGACCCCATTCTGGCCTGCTGCTGATTCATATCACATTCATATGATGAATATTCCTCTGCCAGACTCACTTTCTCCGGCTGTGCTGGATCTTATCCATCAGGCTACTCGGCTTGCCGATGCGGCAAATCATATCCATCCAGTTGCCACGCGAACCGGCACCACATTGCTTCAGTCCGTTGAAGAAAAGCTCAGCATTATCTGTTTTAAGCTCGCCCGGGAATTTACTGACCCGGACACCCGAAAAGCATTGCAACTGCGCGCTGATGTTCTTTCAGATCCCCTTACCGCAGGCGAACTGCTCCCGCAGATAGCCGGTCTTGATGAACAGGAGCTGGTGCAGGGTATTGGTTATATGTCGACATGGGTGGGAAAATCCAGGGCACAGCATTATTCCGCATGGTTTGGATTACCCAATCGCGGACTGCAGGAAGTTTCCGATGTGGTGGACGAACTTTTTTCAGATAACCTGGCCTGGCTGCAGCGCCAAATTGATGAGCGGCTGATTGCCCTGCCCGGCTGCCGTTACAAAATCGTTGACCTGTTTGCGATTGCCGGCGAAGCCAACAGCTATCCAAAACACTTTGCTTATTTCTTCCCTGAAGACGAGGGCGTCAAGTACGCGCCTCAAAAACGCACCATCGTGTTTGCAAATACGTATATCAATCTGTTCGAACGTTTCGCCCGAACCCAGGCTTCTCTACTCGGCTGGCAACAGAATGTTATTCCGGAAAGCAGCATCTGTGCCCGTCACTTGATTGCGTGGTTCAGAGGTCACGATTTGGGACATTCCATTGTCATTGAAAAAATGAGGTTCGGCAGCCTGAGCAAGCAGGACCGGTGGGGGTCCATGGTCATTCAGGAGGCGCTGGCTGACGTGTTTGGCCTTCTGATGTGCCTGACTGAGGATTCCCGTCAGGCATTGCAGTTGGATGAAACGCACCAGTTGAGAGTATTTATGCTGGAGATGCTTCGGTATCTGCGTCGTGGTCCCTGCGACTATCCCGATGCCGGTGCAGCGTATATTCAGCTTAAATGGCTGACGGAACATCAGTGCCTGTACTGGAATGGAACCCATTATGAAGTAGATGTTGCCAGGGTTAAACCTGCTTTAACCGCGCTGGCCAGTGCGATGACTCACTCTGTTCTTCAGGGCGATACAGGAAAAGCCGTGGAGTTCCTTCAACGTTATTCACCGCATCATCAGCGTGAAGAAGCTGCAATGCTGGTCAATCGGCTTGGCAAAACGGTCGACATGATTGAATACGACCAGAAGATTAAAGGTTTTATATTATGATCGAATTCTCAAACGGATTTTTGCTAAGTTTATCGCTGTGTCTCGATATCGGCATTGCCAATATCGCAATGATTACCCTTGCCATGCAGCGAGGGTATTTCCATGGATTCTGGCTGGGTATGGGTACCTGCGTCGGTGACCTAGCCTATGCACTACTGGCGCTAGCAGGAATGGCAGTACTGCTTCAGTATGAAGTGGTTCGCTGGGTGCTATGGATAGGCGGTGGAGCCCTGCTGTTATGGTTCGCCGGTAAAATGCTGGTGGCTGCATACCGAAAGGCAGCAGAACTTAATGTAAACGAATCTCATCAGGCTCGCCCGCTCCTGCGGGAGTTCGGGCGGGGTGTTGTGCTAGCCATGTCCTCGCCCACAGCCATCTTGTGGTTTGCCACCGTGGGCGGTGCGCTGATTTCCCGGATGGGCCATCATAGCCTGACTGGCACATCGTGGTTTCTGAGCGGGTTCTTTATTGCAGGTATGTTCTGGACATGCGTGCTTTGCCTTGTCGGGAGCTTCGGCGGCAGAATGCTTGGTCAGCGGCTGCTTAAATATTCCTACATCGCCTCGGCCCTTATCTTCAGCTATTTTGCGCTCTATGTCATTGTGTCAGGATACCGGGAATTTATGGTAGCCTGAACAGACCTGCGAAGCATAGTGATGGGGCGTCGTCCCCATTACTTTGCGAAAGGCATTAATGAAATGACTCTGATCGTAAAAACCCAGCATTATTGCTGCATCAAGTGGATGAACGTTTCTGCGAAGTAAGTCACGAGCATGATGCAGGCGAAGCTGCATGTGGTACTGCAGGGGCGGCATACCTGTATGCCGGGTAAAAAAACGCACAAGGTGATATTTACTCAGCCCCGCCATTTGCGCAAGCCTAGCAAGCTGGGGTTTTACGCTGAGATTTTCTCTCAGGTATTCAATCACAACGTTAATTCTCTGTTCATCATTGCCCTGCAGTAATGCCGGGCTCTCCAGTAGTTCGCCGCACAGCAACATCAGCTCCTGCTCTTCATTTGCCCCTTCACCTTCGCGCGCGGAAGCTGCAAACCGGTACAGCGCATTAAACAGCCGCCTATTTTCGATAATGCCTTCTCGTAGAACTGGCGCCTGGCTGTCGCTGCATATATTGTCCTCATCAGCCAGAAGCTTCATGACGCTTTGGGGCATGTGCACGCTGATAAAATCAACGGACTGACTGTCAAAACGCGACGCCTGAATGGTCCCCGGATTATATAAAGTCACCTGCCCACTTTTAACGTATGCGGTTTTACCTGCCAGCCAGATTTCCTCTACCCCCGTCAGGTTGGCGCTGATGACATATTCATCATGAAGATGTTTTGGGAAGCCAGCATTACAGGCACTGACGCGTGAGCATTCCACGCCATTGCGGCTGAACCACTCTGCAGACTGTAGCGACAAATTTACGGGCCTTATGCAGTGAAGGTGAATGATTATTAACGTTTACTAAACCACTCCCTGCCATTTTTTTCAACTGTCCGCAACAAAGCTATTAAGATGCCTGAACTTCTCTGAAGCTGACTGTCCTCCTTTCAGAGGATAGCTGAGTCGATATTATTACTTTCAATCTTTCTATCCCTTTGCCTGTATAAAAGAGGGCAGGGCGAAGCCCTACTTTCAGTGGTGCATTTGGCAAGTGACGGGTGAATTCAAAGGCGCTATTCCAAGGCCTTCTTCTGCAGCCTGACGGCAATCACTCTCTCCTTTACTGTGTGACACCCTGATTGCCAATATGATTACAGGCTCTGCTGTGAAGTCAGCGGCAACAGTGGCGGGGCGGTCGCCTCAGCGAGCCCCCCTTAAAATCAGTGTCTATGGATATACTTATTAATCTGGCACTTGCAGATTATCTTCGATGCGATTAATCAGGCCACTACGATGGATCAAGTCCTAAACAGCATTCCCTCTTTTACGAATTCTACAAACCCGGGTTTGAATGCTGGAATCAGAAACCTGTTGGCGGTGAATCAGCGCCAGACTACCTTTCACTGCCCATAATGCTTGCCCATAGTGGCCTTATAACCGCGAGTGTCTACGCATCTGACAATCGCGTTAAAATCCTAATTAAACCGTGCGTAGGCAGTAAATCGGCTGGGAATTTCACATTGAAATAAATAAATAAAAATATTTTAAATCAACAACTTAACATTGAAATCCGCATGGGAATTTCATTATTATTTCAGACTTATTTACGTCAGATTTAAGGCAGGCAAAGGGCAGGGCGCTTGCGGCATTCCACCCGCTGCATGTTACCTGAGCCCCTGTAAAAGCAGAATAAGTGACAATAAATCCACGCAACCCGACAGTACAACTTTTCACTAAAAACAGAAAAATATTGCACAAAGCATTCATAAATGTACACTGGCAAAATAATTGTCAGCGGAGCGGATGATGAAAAGTAACTACGGTGGAGTAGATGAAACTGCGCGCAGAGCGAATGCTATGTTGCGCAGCATGAGTGATGACATTATCGATAAGCGGCAGGAATTCGGTCTCGATCAGTTCTATCAGACGTTCACGCGTAATGCCGTGGCCAACCTGCCTAAACTCAGCCGCCGCGCTGTTGAGCAGGCCATTGAAGAAATGGAATCCAAAGGGCATGTATTTGGCAAAAAGGATGCCGGCAATGCGAAACATTACGCGCTGACTGTTCAGGACGTTGTTGATATCTACGCTCACCGGAAAGTGCCTAAATACCGTGACATCCATAAGGGCGAAGGCCCGTTTGTGATATTCGTTGTGAACCTCAAGGGTGGGGTGTCCAAAACGGTCAGTACGGTGACGCTTGCTCATGGATTACGCGTTCACCCTGACTTACTGCAGTATGATTTGCGCAATCTGGTTATCGATCTGGATCCTCAGGCATCCAGCACCATGTTCCTTAACCAGGCTAACAGCATCGGGTCGATTGTCGAAACCGCCGCTCAGGCCATGCTGAATGATCTTGATGCGCAACAGCTCAGAGAACAAATCATCAAGCCAACCATCATTCCGGGTGTGGATATTATCCAGGCTTCCATTGATGATGGATTTGTGGCCAGCCAGTGGGATCGCCTGGTTCAGGAACATCTGCCCGGTGTGTTGCCTTCTGAAGTCCTGCGTCGAAACATTATCGACAGGGTGGGAAGCGACTATGATTTCATCTTTGTCGACACCGGTCCTCACCTTGACGCATTCATGCTTAATGCCATTGCGGCAAGCGATCTGCTTCTCACGCCAACGCCGCCCGCGCAAGTGGATTTCCACTCAACCCTGAAATATCTCACCCGCTTACCCGATATGCTGGAACAACTGGAAGAGGAGGGGATTACACCGCGTATAAAAGGAAATATCGGCTTCATGTCTAAAATGACGTCGAAACGCGATCATGAGATGACTCATGGTCTCGCACGGGACGTGTTTACGTCTTACATCTTGGACGCCACGCTTCCCCGACTGGATGGGTTTGAGCGCTGCGGAGAAACGTTCGACACCATTGTCAGTGCTGATCCACAGTCTTATCCGGGCAGTTCAGAAGCGCTCAAAAATGCCAAACGTGAAGCCGAACGCTTTACTCAGGCCGTGTTTAAACGGATTGAGTTTGTTAGAGGGATGCAATAATGAAAGAACTGAAGAAAATGGGACGTACCCTGGGTAACTCCAGCTTCAGCAAAATGCTGAGCGAAACGGAAAGTGCCCGCACTTTTACTCTTAAATCCGGTGCCACTGCGCGGTTTACGCTAACGAAGATTCTGCATGATGACATCGAGACGCAGACTTACGTGGATGCCTCGATTAACGGCCGCGATCAGGCCTTTTTAACTGAAGAATCCGTCAGCGACATTTCACGCACCATTAAACTGCAGCAATTCTTTCCAGCTATTGGCCGTGAGGTAGACGGGCGTATTGAAGTCCTTGACGGTTCACGCCGCAGGGCCGCATGTCTTTACAGTGGTATGCCATTTGAAGTGTTAGTGACGAAAGACGAGCTTTCACTTTCAGACGCCCGCCAGCTGGCCATCGACATTCAGACGGCAAAAGAGCACACCTTGCGTGAACTGGGTAATCGCCTGAAGTTGATGTACCCGGAGCATATGAATCAGTCTGATATTGCTGCAGCGGAAGGGTTGTCTCCGGCAAAAGTCACGCGTGCTTTTCAGGCGGCGTCGGTACCAGATGAAATGATTGCGGTCTTTCCCTCCGTCGGCGAGCTTTCTATTAACGACTATAAAACCTTACTCGATATTGCTGAGAAGGCGGCGAGCAGGCAAATCAGTGTCCAGGAACTGGCAGAGGGCGTTCGCGAACGTATCGCGCAAGATGTGCTCAATGAAAACGATGATCCGGCTGTTAAGGCAAAGATTATTGGTTACTTTCGCGCAGCCAGTGCCGAACCTAAGTCCGCACGTGATGCAAAAAAAGTGGTGACCGAAAAAATAGCGGAATTCAGCGATAAAAAGCAGTTTGCGCGAAAAAAAACGGATGCCGAGAAGCGCCTTGTGACTTATGAGTTTTCGCGTCTTCCTGCGGCCTGGCAGGCAGAGCTGGATGATGCTGTGAAAGCTGTTATTGAAAAAATGCTCGCAAAATAATTTTCAATCCAGCGTGAAGAGAAGGGGAGTTACTTCAATGAGTACCCCCTCTTTTTATATTAAATTCCCCATTAAAAACCCTTTCTAACCTGCTGTTATAACAGACCAATATGGGAAAATTTCAGTCTGAAATTCCCATCCCTGAATATCATGTTTCTGCACGGTCTGGCGTTCACAGCTGAGTTAACTACTCAATCGGTTTGGCCACTGAATCCTCAATGTTAAGCTTATAGAGAATCATCGATCAAACATGCAGAAGTGATAAGTAGACTCACAATGACCACTTTGATGGCGTCACACCAATCAAGACGCCATATGGTCTGTTAGCGGGAACCGTTGTTCTTTGTCCACGGCTTGACCAATAGGAGAAGGCATATTTGTAGCGTCTCAGCGTACAATTTGATGGAAAAATCTTCTCCGATCGTTTTGGTGGCCGTTCTCATAACGTTGCTTTCTATATCTTATTGGTCTGTACAAAAAGCATACAAAAAAGCCTATTAAAATAAATTATTTAATAACAAATAGTTAAATGATAATTAAGAGCATTCTGACATACCATTTGGCAGTTCAAAACGACTAGGATTTTTATATCCGAGCATAATTTTGGATCTTCCTTCTGTGACATTACTGCTGAGTAATCGCTTAAAAGGGAATGTCTGACCAACTGGTGTGAGCACGAAACACCTCTCAGACGATTTCAGAGAGGTCTTATAACTTTTCTTCTCATAGAGTGAAGGTGATACCCCATAGCACTTCAAGGTTTTCATCGATACATGAATGCAGGCTGGTTAAGAGCGGTCTACAGCGACGGTTTATCTGCAGCAGAGATCGGCTGTAAATGACCCGTTTATGATGGCGCGGATATATCTGTTAAGCATGGAGGCCTGATAGTTATCCACTTATCCACGCGATAGATCCCAATAAATTGATCCTAATGAGATCCTTTATAGATCCCAAAGAGATCCCCGATCGCTGCAGCCCGCACCAGCTCTGGCCTGAAGAGGGGTCCACATAAGCTATAGCAAGTAAAATATAAGCTATACAGAGATCACAATAAGCTATAGAAAGTAAAATATAAGCTGTAATTAGGAAAACACATAAGCTATAGTGAGTTTATCGCTAATTTTCCCGTTTTGATTGTGGATAACTAATCTGATTGCCTATCAGAGGGTTACTTCGATCACTGGCGAGTTGTTATCTAACAATTCACAATCCGGATCGGTTGATCATGCTCATCGATCCTCTGAAACGTGTGCAGGAATGCTTGTGGCCAGCGACAATCTTGACTTAACAAAGCTTTTTGAAGAAAAAGACACGAAATCCGGGGAAATCGTAACCCTGACGCCGAATGCCAATAATACTGTGCAGCCGGTGGCTCTGATGCGCCTGGGCGTATTTGTCCCTACGCTTAAGTCGTTAAAAAACAGCAAGAAAAACACCTCTTCAACAACTGATGCGACCGAGGAGTTAACGCGTCTGTCCCTTGCAAAAGCGGAAGGTTATGAAAAGGTTGAGATAGTCGGCCCACGCCTGGATATGGATAACGATTTCAAGACTTGGGTCGGGATCATCCATTCCTTTGCAAAGCACAAAGATAAGGTCATTGGGGACAAGGTACAGCTCTCATTTGTAGAGTTTGCCAAGCTCTGCGGCATTCCCTCAAGCCGCTCCTCAAAGCAGCTCAGAGAGCGTATCAGCCCGTCTCTGAAGCGTATTGCAAGCACCACCATCTCTTTCTCTTCAAAAAGCGGCGACGACGCAAAAGAATACATCACGCATCTGGTCCAGTCTGCTTTTTACGATACCAAAAAAGACATTGTTATTCTGCAGGCTGACCCGAAGCTTTTCGAGCTCTATGAGTTTGATCATAAGGTGTTACTGCAGCTCAAGGCGATCAACGCGCTTAAACGCCGTGAGTCCGCTCAGGCGCTCTATACCTACATTGAAAGCCTTCCCAAAAACCCGGCCCCTATCTCCTTGGCGCGCCTTCGCGAAAGGCTGAATCTGCGCTCTCCTGTGTTTTCGCAGAACCAGACAGTGCGCCGTGCAATGGAGCAGCTTAAAGAGATTGGTTATCTGGACTATAGCGAAGTCCAGAAGGGACGCAGCGTCTACTTCCAGGTCCACAATCGCTATCCAAAGCTCAGAGCGCCCAAGGCGGAGCAGCTGGAAGCACCGAAGGCTGCAACGAAAATAAAAGAGCCGCTCGATCCGCAACTGCAGGAAAAGATTGAACTTCTGGATAAACTCGGTATTTCCCTTCAGGATCTGGAGAAGATTTTTAAGTCTCAGTAACACATAAGCTGTGATGAGTTACTCTCTTCTCTGGGGAGCAAAGAATTAAGGAGTCTATAATCACAGACTTCTTCTAATTATCTGATTTTTTTTTGTTTTTATAAAAATAGACCACTCACTACAGCTTAGGTTTGCGGCTCAAAGGGCACGTTTTACTCCTTATAGCTTATATCTGTGCGCTGATGAGTTGGGGTTACACACTATAGTTTATACAACGCCCCCTCTGAATCTTTTTACTCACTACAGTTTATAAAAAGCACAGATAAACGCATTTTTCACTCGCTACAGCTTATGCAGTGATGGTGAGCAGCGGATTACTCACTACAGCCTATGACTGACAGGTCAGAGGCTGTAGTGCTTGATTTTATATAATTGATTTTAAAGGAAATATATGCAATATCGGCTTCGAAGTTATAAATGAGCAGAACATGCATCACTCACTATAGCTTATATTTACTCACTACAGCTTATGCTCAAGCCTGAATTGCCACTCATTATAGTTTATATAAGCTATAAGGAGTGAGGATGCGCACGCTGAACTCTTTACAGGAAGACGCACCATTTAAGGTTTTCAAGCGCAAGTAACCCGCAGCCGCTATCAGACGCCTCGCTCAGGCGATGCTGCGCGGCTAGCTGACTATTATTCTCACTTTCAAATACGCAGAAATGCACTACAGCATGATCGGTTAGAAAGGGTCGTCCCGTCACGATAGCTGGTTAACGCTTTCTGCGCCCATCTTGATGCCTTACTGGCGCTGGGACACGCGGCGGTAAGAGCCACAACAGTAATCACAGCGGCACTTTCCACAGCCTGCACGCCGATAATTCCGGCGATTGACAGTCATGCGATTGCTGCCAGACGCCTGCCTTCTCTGAACTTTATCCTACATAGATGCGCGGCAACGGTGCCGGATTTTGCGCCAGCTTCGGGCGTGGATCTGGCATCCCTGATGCCATCGCTGGTGGGTTTCGCCTCAATATTGCATTGGTATTATTGCCTTGCTCTGCCTGACGAATGTGACCGGCGTAGATCTGAACTTCTGTACTAGGTTGAGTAATGGAAAGCGCTTAGAAACCTGGCGGGGGCTTGCGATCGCCGGCGCGCTGGTGTCCAATTACATCCTCACTGAGGCCCGTACCACGGTTACGCTCAGTGAAATCCGCAGCTATCAGAACAATGACGATCACGCGTCGCTGGGGGCTCGTTTCACGATGTGGAAGACGGGGCTGCTGGTGCTTGAACTCCACCGGCAAGCCGGCAAGCGCCACCGAACCCTTGCGGATTTCGGCCTATAGCGGTTTCGGGCTGATGTCCGAGGCCAACGGCTGAGGATGGCGCAGCCGGCAGGTTTACCGCAGTATTGAAACAGAATGCATGGTTTCTCACCGGACCGATCGTCCGCGAGCATGGCCTGTTCTGCCGGACGCTCATCCAGCAAGATGTCGACGTATTTTTTTCATTACTGCCGCCACCGGTTTAACAAAGGCTTTTGAGGTTTTTCCTGCAGGGATATGCAGGTAGCACAGGGTTTCTGCCGGGATGACGCTGCAGTCCTCCTTCACAATATCGTCTGCCAGCGGCGCGATACATCCGGTGGTCAGCCGGAGCAGTTCGCTCTTCCTCAGCCCCGCATGATTCCAGAGGACGGCCATCGCCTGTAACATAGCGAGGGGGGAATGTATTTCATTTAGCAGGTCTTCCTGACGCAGATTCAGGCTGGCCCAGATAAGCTTCAGCCAGACCGGATCGTCAATAACCCGGGGATTGACGCTCCGTTGGAACAGCGGAGTATCCGGTGTGGAAAGATGACGGGCAGGACTGAAGCGAAGGAAAGATTTATCGAATGCCTGATAATGCACGGCGAGGTCACGCGCCAGCTGTTCCTGGTAGAGGATGTCATCGAAGCTTAACGTCTTTTCACGACCACGTCGTCATTATCCGCACTGTTAACCAGCGCGCCGTTATTGCTGACGCAATATTGGCCGGCTGCTGCATATCAGGTCCCATCAGATAGCGCTCGACACCCACGAACGGACGACCAGTCGCCAGCACAATGGACACCCCTTTATCACGCGCTCGGCTAATCGCTGTTTTCACTGCCGCTGTGACCTCGTGCTGCGGGTTGAGCAGTGTGCCGTCCATATCGATAGCAATCAATTTTATCGCCATAATATCCTCCGTTAAGTTAGGGTTTGTTTAATGCCAGCCCGATTCAGCTTACATTGACCAGTTAATAGACAGAGGACGGCATCTTCAGTTATTTCACGGCAAGTGGCTTACGCACAAACAAGCCATAGCTCAACGCGCCCAGCATCAGCAAACCCGCCCCCAGCAAGAACACATTAGTAAATTTGCCGGTGGTATCAAGTATAATGCCGGTGACAATGGGTGCCATTGCGGCACCAAGAAAGCCGCCAAAGTTTTGAATCGCACCCAGAGAGGCGACCTGAGATTTTGGTGCGATATCGCTGGCCAATGTCCAGAGTGCGCCCTGTGGCATCTGTGAGCAAAAGTAACCCATGGCCAGCAAGCCAATCGCCAGTGGCGTGCTATCTACAAACGGAATGGGTGCCACGAAGCACGCAGCTAAGGCAGCGCCGGTTACAATCGGAACCTTGCGTGCAGTAATCGCTCTTACGCCGCGACGAACCAGGCGATCAGACAACATGCCACCAACCAGCACGCCCAGGATACCCGCGAAGAAAGGAATTGAGGCGAGCCAGCCTGTCGCTTTGAGGCTGAAACCAAGCGATTTTTCCAGATAACCTGGCAGCCAGGTGAGATAGACCCAAATGGTAAACATGATGGAGAAGTTACCGATCACCATAAACCACGTGGTGCTATGGCGGAACAGTGCGCCCCAACTGGCCTGCGCTTTTTCTTCCGGTGCAGCCACACTGTGATGGCCCGCGTGCAATAGCGCATCTTCACGCGCATTCGGATCGCGATAGAACTTCCACCATGCCAGCAGCAAAGGAATGCCCATTAAACCAATGGCGACAAACATACCCCGCCAGCCCAAGGTTAGCAGCAACATGGTCAGAATCGGTGGGGCAATCGCATTGGCAATTTGTGAACCTGTATTGATGACCGCGGTGGGTAAACCACGCTCTTCATCACCAAACCAAAGATGAGTAATCTTGATTCCCGAGGTGAAAAACGGCGATTCGGCGATGCCCAACATCATACGCAAGCCATAGAAAAAGCTGTAACTGTTCACGAATGCCGCCAGCACGGTAAACGTGGACCATAATCCTAGCGCCCAAGAGAACATTTTCCTTGGGCCAAACTTATCGACTAGCCAACCAGCAGGCAGGTTCGCCAGCGCGTAGGGCCAGAGAAACGCGGAGAGTAATAAGCCCATTTCGGTTTGTGAGAAGCCGAATTCAGCGGCAATTGTGGTGTTAGCGATGCTGAGGTTGGCGCGGTCAAGATAGTTAACCACAGCCGCCAGCAGCAAAAGGAGCACAATGCCCCAGCGCAGTTTGCCCACTACCCTTATCGGCGCGAGAGTAGCGTCAGATATCGTATGCGAGGTGGGTTTCATGATACCTCCTGCGGGGCGGCGAACAAGTCGAGATGAATTTTAATCACCGCTTTACGAATGCGCTGTACGTCTGGCGCTGCACAGCATGGGCGATGCACATCGTGCGGGAAAAACAGCGCAAATTGACCAGGCGCAAGCGAAATTATCGATTCATCAATGGTGTCCTTATAAAACACCACATCACGCTCACTGCGCAGATCTTCAGTAATGAGATGTTGTGGATGGGCACGCGCCACACCGATGTTTTCACGTCCTTCCAATAAATATTGGATATCAACATAATTAAAGTGCGATTCCGCGCGACGATCGCTCGCCGGTTCGGTCTCCATTTCCTGCACCAGACAGAACATTTGATTATTGGGGAGTAAATCGTATTTCCCTGCCTCCAGTTGGCTAAAATCGGTATCCGCAATCCAGCGAATGGCCTGGTCAACTATGGGATGAAAAGCGTGGCGCTCTCGCGGCCAGTCCAGTCTATCGCATACAATCATGATGTTTTCCCGTATCGTTATCGTTAGTGGGTTCAGGTACAGTGGGAGGATAAGCATCCTCCCTGTATAGGCTTTATTTGGTTACACGTGGCTGCCACAGCGCGCTGCCATCCCGGATTTGATCGAGTAGTACGCCCAATCCCCAGAATTTTTCCAGCACGTTGTCTTTATTCACACGGCAGTGCTCAGAGGCAAACGTGCCGAGGCGCTGATGATAAATTTTGGCGTTTTTCGGATAGCCAAGGGTTTCCGTCACGGCGCTTAATGACAGGAACAGTGACAGTTCATGGGCTTTTTCCGGTTGCTGTGCGCCGTGGTGATACAACCAGTGATACAGACCCGGATGGAAATTAGTGAAGACACCGCTGAACCCTTTGGAACCCGCCTGCATCGCTGGCCAGGCAATGGCTGCATTAGCATTGATCACCGCCAATGGGGTGCCTTCTGCCAGCTTGACGCGACGCTCCACGGTGGGCAGATCGCAGCTCACATCTTTCAGCACCGCGAAACGACCACTGTTGGCGCAGAAGCTGAATTCTTCATCAGTTAACAGACGACGATAAGGTGCCGGGCACTCGTAAAGTCCCAACGGCAGGTCGGCAGGTAACGCTTCCAGCAGCGCATTGAGATGGGTAAAGAAGGCTTCACTGCCTTGATTTTTCGGATCGAGATGATTGGTAACCAGCACTAACGCGTCGATGCCCGTTTTGGCCATGGCTTGCAGCTCGGTGATTTGCGCGGTCAAATCATCGCTGATGTGGCCAGACGCAATCACTGGTACACGCCCCTGCACCTTATCCACCACGAAGCGCGCCAGATCAACACGCTCGTCCAGACTGAGATATTGCATCTCGCTTGACTGGCAGACGGCGAATAGTGCATCGACACCTTCCTGCAAATACCAGTCAATCAATTTCTCCAGTCCGGGGTAATCAATCTGGTTATCAGCAGTAAACGGGGTCAGCATGACCGGAACAATCCCTTCAATCTTTTTCATCATCTCTCCTGCCAGCGGAAGTCCGCTGTGATTAATTGTCTGTTTTATCGTTGTTGAAGTCTGGCAAGCACCTGCTGACGATCGGGCATATTGCTTGCTCCTTCTCGCTCAACAGCCAGTGAAGCAAAGGCAGAGGCCCAGGTTGCGGCCTGCACCAGACTTTGTCCCTGAGCCAGGGCCGCAGCCAGCGCGCCATTGAAAGCATCTCCTGCACCAGTGGTATCTACGCTCAGCGCCGGAAATGCCGGAATATGGTGGAATTGTTGGTTATCAAACAGCAGAGCACCGCGAGAACCCATGGTGATGATTAGTCTCCTTGCACCCAGAGCAATAATGGCCTGCGCCGCCGCACGTGCGCTCGGGAGATCAACGATTTCAATGCCAGACAGGCGCGAAGCCTCTGTTTCGTTTGGCGTCAGAACATCAATCATCGTTAAACAACTCACCACGTCGGCTGAAAACGGTGCGGGATTCATAATGACGCGAACGCCCAAAGTGTGGGCGAGACGGATGGCGCTGCGTGTAGCCTCGAAATTGTTTTCCAGTTGCAGCAACATCACGTCCGCATCCATTAACTCGTGCGTTAACTCGGCAATCTCTTCATCTGTTACGGTTTTATTCGCACCCGAGTAGATCGCAATCATGTTCTCGCCATTTTCCTGCGAGACATAAATAATGGCGCTGCCGGTGGGTTCGGTATCTGTCTGGTAGAGGCGGAAAGAGTGAATGTCGGAGGCTGAAAGGTGATCGAATGCAAACTGGCTGAACTGGTCAGTCCCTACTTTGGCAACAAAATGGACTCGTGTACCGGCACAGCTGGCGGCCATTGCCTGATTGGCACCTTTGCCGCCGGGTCCCAGCGTGCTTCCCAACGCCATCAGTGACTCGCCACTTTGTGGAAAGCACGCCACTTTCGCTACGATATCAACGTTAAATGCGCCAAGGATGCAGACTTTCCCCTGCTTACCCGACGATTTACCCGATGCTTTGCGTGATTGCAGACGTTGAAGCAAAACTTCGAAGTTACCGCTTTCGCTGATGAGTTTTTCTTGCAGATTGCGGCGTAAAGCAATCGCACCGCCATAGCAGCGTTGCACTAAGCCCTGTTGCGCCAATGCACTCAAATCGGTACGAATGGTTTCCCTTGTCACACCAAGTTCGCTTGCAAGTCCATTCACCGTGACGCGTTCGTGTTCATCCAGCCATTGCAAAATTTGACTGCGTCTTTCTTCCAAAAACATGCGCTTTCCTCCGCTTCGCCCGCAAGCGTAAGGGAGACGGCTATTTATGAAAGTGATGTGGATCTCAGCGATCGGGTAAAAACGGAAGCAAACAAAAACCAAGTGAGAATCGCATTCAGATCGTATTGACGTACATGCAAAGGTAAGCTGGACCTTCCATGGCAGACGTTCACGAAACCGGTTCACCGGCGAGTCCTGGCTAGGGCCGATTACTTAACGCAACCTTCAGACCGCCGCAGCGCGCCGTAGTCGGTCAACGCCAGCATCAGGCGGTCACTAAGTGGGGAAGCGGCGGCAGTAAAAAGAAAAGACTGCCACTGCGCATCATCAGGAATGCTAGCCAGCTTTACGACGCGGGGAACCAGTCCCCGGGCAGAACTCAGCGTGCCGGAGCGGGGCAGAGGTTTAACCTGGCAAAGGTCCAGATTCGTCAGAAAGTCATACCAGAGGCGGATCGCTGACAGGCGAAGCTGGAGCGTGGCGCTGGCCGCGGGAAAAGGCATGCCGAGTAGTTGAGGCTGATGTAGGTAGCCTGGTCTTTAAACCGGGCCTTTTCAGGCTCAATTCCGTGAAGGCAGCAGAACGCAAAATAATGGCGAGGGCGCTGCGATAGGCGGTGAGTGAGGCATGCGCTCGCCCCAGATCGGATAACGCCCACTCTCTGCCGAACTGGATGATCATCATTGTGGCGCTGAGTGCCTGCGTCGCTGCATTTCAGGCTGAAGTGTGGAAAGGTGCGCTAAACTCGTTCGACAGAGGACAATCCGACGCCGTTTTGTCGCTTGGCTTTAGCGGCGGACAGCTATTCCGTCGGGTGATGTTCCCGCAAATTATCGTGGCGGCGATCCCCGATCTGGCATATACTTTTATAGTGATTATGAAAGCGCTTTCGCTGGCATTTGACATCGAAGTATTTGATATCTTTGCTCAGGCACAACTAACGGCGGCACTGAGCTTCTACTATCTTGAAGCCTTCCTGATTGCAGAGGTGTTCTACATGGTAATTGTCTATGTGGTCACTAAGATTGCCGACAGGATTGAGGCAATGCTGCGTGCGCGCGCCTGATGATTAGCGTGCAGTAATTTAAAACCAGCCCGGGGGCGTACTCATTACTAACATCAGGGTGTATTAATCAACGGGGAGCAGCTCAGAAGGTCTCTCACTGAAAAACCGCATTTCATCCGTAACTTTGATGAATCGATTGTCGAAAGCAGTGACGGCCCTGAACCTGTTTAATAAACTTAGGAAATTTTTCCAGTTGGTAATTATAACTTTACGTTCCTTGCTGTCCCAGTGGAGAAAATCTTCAGGCGCATATCCCATAGTCATACCCTTAATTACGACCGGTGTTTGCATATAGCGCAAACCATGTTGGCTGATTAACCCGTCTTCTCTGATGAAATTGTTTTTTATAAAATATTCTGTAGCCGAATCATTAAACTGTTCAAGAACGAGATCAAAATAGTTTCCGTTCATGGGTGAATGTTCGTCGAGAGTCAGCAACTGTAGATTATCAAGCCTGGAAAGCTCCAGATCGTTAATATAAACCGGATACATGGAAGCCAGTTTATCAGTGAGTTGCAAATCTTCGGTCGAATATTCGTTATGAGCCGAATCCTCTGGAGCCAGCGAAACATCACCTCCTGAAAATCCCACGCCTGCAGCCCCAAAAAATACTCAAAGGAAATCTTTGCATTATCGAGATCCGTTTCAGGGCAATAAGGTGCAACTGCATAAACGCTGTCGCTGCCCGGCGCGGAACCGATATCTTCAAGATATCTATCGAAATAAGCAGAATCACCCGAACTGCCTATAACAGAGGAATATTCACCACCTTCACCTGTCCCGCTTATGACAATAAGATTAGCATCGCCCTTCATTCTGTTATCATTAAATTTCAGATAACGTATAGCCGCTTTGAGGTCAACTATAGCGGCTGCACCATTTCCATCTTCAACCAGTTGGCCGTTGATCATATCCCTGCTGTCAGAGCCTCTCGTAGCGGGAGAAACGACGATCATTCCCTTTGATAAAGCAAGGGCGGCTGCTCTTGACGCGCCTGCTCCGGTTGTCCGTGTCCCGGGTTCATTAACATTAAGGCGGGTCACATCTGAAGGTTTCAGTATGGCAGATCCAAGGTAAGTTTCCGTTGTGAGTGGAATGAAGACGGGAGAACTGTTATTCGCGTTTTCAGGAATATATATACTCATGACTTGACGTCCGGGAGCGGTGGGCTTCAAGGCATAAGTAACATTATAAACGCTGTAGTTAATCTTATTTCCAAAAACATGAACCTGTGCCTTTTCACTTATCATGGATGCATCAAAACGGAGAGAGGAATAATCATATTTTGACACGCCCGCATAAATATTATGGCTAGAGAGTAATAATAAAATTGACATGCATTTTGTTATGGGGAGAGTTTTCTTTCTTAAGATCATGTAGATTCCTTTAGCATGTTTTTTAAGGTGGTACTTAAAAAGGAGTAACGGCCCTCCCTGTTATTCTTTGGGTTTAACATCTTCGGTTTGACCACAACTCTATGCCTTGAGTTTTGACCGTCTTTTTTTTAAATACCGGAGACTTCCTTTTTCATAAAGCCTCTACAGTGCAAGTTATAAAACACCAGTCGTGGTTAGCCTCCAAACCCTTATTTACAATTTGAGAATCCCGCGAATTTCATGGTGATTGACGCGGTTTTTTCACTCGATTAATCCCCGCTCATTATTTTCGAGAAAAAATTTTTCAGACAGTCAGTTCTAAATGATTAGCCACTCAGGTTCAAAATAGTGACGTAGTTTATGAGGTATTTACTGTCTTTAATTCAGAAAGAATAATCGCAGCCAGAATGCATATATGTCAATTGATATTGATAATAATTATCATTACAATACATATTCTCATTTAATCCAGCCGTGCAGGCAGGTCTGAAATCCGCTATGAAAAATAATCACAGGTTATCTTTACTCGCTTCAATTATCTCCTGTTGCTTAGGGGCGTCCCTGGCAATGGCTGAAGAAACCAGCAGTGATAACGTCCTCACCCAGGAGCAAACCGGTGTAAATAATCAGGATGAAAAACTGGCTATCAGCGATAAGAAAAGCAGTGCCGAAAACACTCTGGTGGTCACCGCCAGAGAACAGACACTGCAGGCGCCTGGTGTCTCTACTATTGACAGCGAAGCCATCAAAAAACATCCGATTCAGCGCGATGTTGCTGAAATCATACGTACTCAGCCCGGCGTCAATCTCACTGGCAATTCCAATAGCGGCCAGCGCGGCAATAACCGTCAAATCGACATACGTGGAATGGGCCCGGAAAATACACTGATATTGATCGATGGCATGCCGGTAAGCAGTCGTAACTCAGTCCGCTATGGCTGGAGCGATGAGCGTGACACGCGCGGTGATACCAACTGGGTCCCGCCTGAAATGATTGACCGCATCGAAGTGATTCGCGGCCCGGCGGCGGCGCTCTACGGTAATGGTGCGATGGGGGGGGTGGTCAATATCATCACCAAGCCCACCACTGACGAGTGGCATGGCAATTTCAACACCTACTTTAATGCGCCGGAACACAAAGATGAAGGGGCCACTAAGCGCTATAACGCCAGCCTGAGCGGTGCACTGGCTGATAACCTCACCCTGCGCCTGTACGGCAACTGGAGTAAAACCCAGGCTGACGCACAGGACATTAACGAGAGTCATACCACCCCGCGTATTGGTACCTATGCCGGCAGTTATCCTTCGGGTCGTGAGGGTTCGATTAACAAAGATATCCACTCTGCCCTGCGCTGGGAATTTATGCCGCGCCAGGCATTTGAACTGGATGCAGGTTTTAGCCGTCAGGGCAACCTGTACGCCGGGGATACACAGAACACCAACACCAACGCGCTGGTACAGAAATATTACGGCAAAGAGACCAATGTGCTCTATCGCCAGACATTGAGTTTGAAATACACCGGCGCGTGGGATAACGGCGTCACCACCAATAACTACGTGCAGCTTGAAAAAACGCGTAATACCCGACTTAATGAAGGCCTGTCGGGAGGCATTGCCGGGATTTTCAGCCCATCGAATGAAGGTTTTTCCACCATCTCCCTGTATGACACCAATCTGCATTCTGAGGTGAATGTTCCGCTGGAAGCATGGGTGAATCAGACACTGACGCTCGGTGCGGAATTCAATCATCAGGCGATGAAAGATCCGGCGTCAAATACCGAAACCACCACGGCCGGAGGCACGGTCAACGGCATCACCAGCGATGGACGCAGCCTGTACAGCTCGGCAGATATTTATGGCGTTTACGCCGAAGATAATATCGAGCTCACCGATTCCACTCGCCTGACGCCGGGTATCCGTTTCAATCATCAAAGCATCAGTGGGAGCAACTGGAGCCCGGCGCTCAATCTCTCGCAGGATCTGGGTGACGACTTCACGCTGAAGTTAGGCATCGCACGTGCCTGGAAAGCCCCGAATCTTTATCAAACCAACCCCAACTATCTGCTGTTCAGTAAAGGCCAGGGATGCTATGCCAGTTCCGGTTACTGCTATTTGCAGGGCAACAGTGATTTGAAAGCTGAAACCAGCGTCAACAAAGAGATTGGCATTGAATATCACCATGAGGATATTCAGGCCGGACTGACCTGGTATCGCAATGACTATCACGACAAAATCGAAGGCGGTTACAGCCCGGTTTATAACAACGGCACGTCGGATGTGTACAAGTGGGAGAACGTGCCGAAAGCCGTGGTTCAGGGGCTGGAGGGCACGCTGAACTTCCCGATCACCGACTCGGTGAAAATGAACAATAACTTCACCTACATTATTGATAACGAGAATAAAACCACCGGCGATTATCTGTCGATAATTCCAAAATACACCATTAACTCAACGCTGGACTGGCAGGCCACCAACGATCTCTCGGTGCAGGGAACGTTAACCTGGTATGGTCGTCAGAAACCGAAGAAGCTGAACTATAAAGGGGAAGCGACATCGGGCAGCGAAACCCGTCAGGTGGCGCCCTATGCACTGGTGGGCATGAGTGCGACTTATAACGTGACGAAGTATCTGAATGTCACCGCCGGTATCGATAACCTGTTTGATAAACGCCACTTCCGTGAGGGTAACGCGCAGAGCACCGGCAATGCCACCACCGGCGCCTATCTCTGGGGTGCGGGCGCAAACACTTACAACGAATCAGGACGCACCTACTATATGGAACTGGGTATGCATTTCTGATAGTGAAAAACTGAATTGTTTAAACCGGGGGCTGCACGAAAAATTGCCTGCAGCCCCTTCCCGTATATTTCAGTATGCAGTTCTTAATATCCTTTAAATGCCCTCCCGGCGGACGTTATCGGAGGCATTGTCTGAGTAAAAACCATGATCTACCCATCTGATTTCAGGGTGAAGCCGGGTTTCACCTTACGGCTTATCATCCTTGTCGCATCACTTCTCTTTGTCCTGACCAGCCATGCCCGGCCAGACATGTCCCCACTGGGACCTAATATTGCCGACAGAGGATCCTCTTTTTACCATTTTTCTGAAAAGCAGTTCACCTCTGCGGACGGAAAAAGGCTGTATCGGGTGTGGGTTGGCGTGCCTGATAAAAGGCCGCCGGCTTCCGGCTATGCTGTGATGTATATGCTTGACGGGAATGCCGTGATGGACCGGCTTAGCGAACCTTTACTGAAAGAAATGTCCGGACATACCCCTCCAGTGCTGGTGATAGTCGGATATCAAACCAGCCTGCCTTTCGCACTCGATGCCAGAGCTTATGACGACACGCCCGCCGTGCAGCAAACTGCCCCAGGCCGGGTGGGGGGCGGTAGCCAGATGTTTCGTCAGCTGCTGGAAGAAACTATTGCGCCCGCAGCGGAAAGCGATTTAAAAATTGATAACAGTCAGCGCGGTATCTGGGGACACTCTCTGGGCGGTATTTTTGTACTGGACAGTTATCTGTCCGGCTCATCGTTCTTCAGCTATTTCTATACTACCAGCCCCTCATTCAACCGAAACTATGTCGGGATGTTGAATGATCTTGAGGCCATCAGGAAAAGCAGCCTTTGTAAAAAACAGCTGTATATGATGGAAGGCAGTGCTCAGCGTAGTAAAAATCCGCAGGCACCTGACCCGGATGTCGTGGAGAAAGCGCATACCACACTGAGGGGACTGAAAGCGCGGGGATTGCCGGTAGATTACTGGTCCTATCCGGGAAATTCTCATGGCCAGATGTTTGACCTTGGCTTTCAGCAGACGCTGAAGCATTTCGCGGCGGATAAGCGGCCGATAAGCTGCCAGCAATGAGGTGAGGATCTGTCGCGGCACACTCTAACGGTGCCGCGACTTAAGACGATTTACGACACGGTCTGAACGTCTTCAGCTACCGGTTCAGTCCCGACATTACTGCTACGCCATATACGCGCATAGAGTCCCTCCGCTTTCAGCAATGCCTCATGCGTCCCGTATTCGGCAATCTTTCCTGCCTCCAGCACCGCGATGGCATCGCAACGACGCGCGGTTGTCAGGCGATGTGCCACGATCAGCGCGGTGCGTCCATGGGTTCGCGCATCTTTGATTAGCGAATTCATCAGCAACTCCTCGGAGGCACGATCAAGACGCGCCGTAGCTTCGTCAAGCAACATCACATGAGCTCTGGCTACCTGAGCACGGGCCAGCGCTATCAGCTGGCGCTGACCGGCTGAAAATCCGGCTCCCCCATTGATGACCGGCGTGCGGAACCCCTGTGACAAATTACGAACCGTCGGTAGCAGGCCAACCTCACGAGCGGCACATTCCACCTCAGCATCCTCACTGCCTGTCCGTGCATAACGAATGTTCTCGGCAATGTCGGTGCTGAAGAGCGTGACATCCTGCTCTACAAGCCCCACGCGTGAACGATAGTCTGCGATGTCATTAACGCTACGGTTACCAATGAGGATGTTACCGCTCGTGGGGCTATAGAGCCCCGCGAGCAGCTTAATCAGCGTCGATTTACCTGCCCCACTCGATCCCACGACAGCTATCACAGCCCCTTCGGGGATGGACAGTGAAAGCTTATTCAGCGCCGGTTCGCTACAGTCCGGATAACAGAAACTCAGGTTATCCAGCGCCAGCGGCCCGCTGAGAGGCGATCGCACAGAACTGTCTTCTGATCCCACAGGTTCGGTTCCTTCGGTAGCAAGCAGTTCGTTAATGTGCTTGCCACTGGCAGACGCCTGCTGCCACGCATCAATAATTCCGGAAAGCTGCTGCACCGGCCCATAAAATTGGCCCAGCAGCAGGAAGAAGGCTGCCAGTATCCCGGCGGTCATTTCTCCTTCCGCCACGCGTGATGCGCCCACCAACAGCACGGCGGCGTATGCAGCTTCCGTACAGAAGGTAAGAAACGGAAAGTAAACCGCAAGGTACTTCTGTGCACGAACACGGGTCGCGCGGAATCTGTCAGACAAAGAACGCAACTTCGCGGCTTCGGCATTCTGCTGCCCATGAGACTGCACTACGCGCAGTCCGGAAACCTTCTCCTGCAGCGTGCTGTTAACCTTACCAATTTCAGTACGCGCCTGCGCATAGGCAGGGGAGCTGAGACGACGGTATATCAGGGTGGCAATGAGCACCACTGGCACCGCGCCCAGTGCGACCAGCGCCATCACCGGATCCAACCAAAACATGGTGAGGGCAATCGCCGCCATCGTAATAAGACTTGTGGCTGCACTGGCGAGCCCATTTTGCAGAAAGCGTGCCAGCGCATCCACATCAACGGTCATGCGGGTAAGGCGACTGTCAGCGTGCTTCTCATGGTAAGGTAAACCGAGTCGCAGTAGCTGGCCAAAACTTCGTAAGCGCACGGTATGCTGTACGGTTTCTGCCGCTCGCGCCGACACAACAGTCTGAAGCGAATAGCAGCACCAGCTCATTACGACGAGCCCCAGCGCCAGAGCGGCACAGATACCGATAATATGCAGATTACCTGCAGCAACGCCGGTGTCTATTCCGCGCTGAAGCAGTACCATTACGCCCACACTTGAAGCTGAGTCCAGCGCAATCAGTAACGCTGCCGCGACAAACATCCAGACCACAGGGGCTAACAAGGATGCGACACTGCGCCCTTTTCCCGCTAATGCAAGAGAGACGGCCCGCTCAGGAACACTGCTCATGCGCTCGCAAAATCCAGACTCAGCATTGTCCGGACGTGTCAGCTCTTTTTCAACCGATACAGCAGTGGGCCAGAGTTCAGAATGTGAAGTACCCGGATTGGCAAGATAATCACCTGAACCTGACATCAGGGCCCGGAAAACAGGTGAGCGACGCTCAAGTTCAGCCTGCGTGCCAACATCCACTACTTTGCCTGCCTCAAGTACAATAATCTTTTTCGCAAGTTGCAGCGTTGAACGACGGCGGGCGATGACCAGCAACATATGCTCATCATCGGCGTAGTGACTCAGGGCCGAATTGATTTCCGCTTCTGTATTCGCATCCACCGCTGAGGTCGTGTCATCCAGCACCAGCAGGCTGGGAGCATTCAGCAACGCACGTGCCAGCGCCAGACGCTGCCGCTGACCACCTGAAAGATTGGTGGCACGTTCGGTCAGGGGTGTCGCCAGCCCCTTCGGCAAAGCAGCAATGAAGCCACTGGCACCCGCCGCATCGGCTGCGCGACGGATGTCTTCTTCGGTTGCGCCCGGGTGACCGTACCCAATATTTTCCGCGACAGTACCTGCAAACAGGAAGGTATCTTCAAACACCACGCCTACAGCACGACGCAGAGCATCCAGCCTGAGATCGGCGATGTTCTGCCTGCCCTGGTCGGTGTCAAGCCACAACTGACCGGCGGTGGTATCGTAAAATCGGGCCAGCAGCAGCAGGAGTGTGGATTTTCCGGACCCCGATGCGCCAACGACCGCGACCGTTTCGCCAGCATTGACAGTAAATGACACATCGTTCAGGACCTGAGCGCCGTTGCCATAACGAAATCCAACGCCTTCCAGCGTCAGTCCATTTACCTTGCCTTCAATGCTTTGAGATCCATCCTGCATTTCTGGCTTGGTATCAATCAGCGAGAAAACGCGCTCAACGGATGCCTGAGTGCGTTGTGCAATCACCAGAAATGTAGCGAATACGCGCGTCGGGCCCGTCAGCATCGCGAGAAAACTGGCAAAAGCTACAAACGTGCCTAAATCAATACGGCCAACGGAAACCGACCAGCCACCGAATCCCAGAAGGACAATCTGACCCAGCACAGGTAAAGCCAGCATTGTGGCACCGGGCATGGCCTGCGCAATGGCTGAACCTATTCGTACCCGCACCATATGCCGGGACTGGCTATCAAGCCATTTGAGTTCCCGCAGCTCTGCCATAGAGGATTTGACGATGGAAATTTGTGTCAGCACTTCACGCATGTGTTCCGTCAGATTCGCCAGCCTGTCCGACGCCAGCCCCGACTGAGCGAACACCCTCCGGCGGGCACGTAGCGCCGTTACAGCCAGACCTGCCAGCACCATGACCACAATCAGCGTCATGGAAGGGGACATCCACAGCATTGCCGCCAGACCCGCTATGTAATAGGTAATGACCGCCAGGGGCACCGGAGACATCTGCAGCATAATATGCATCTGCTGCAGATCGCTGTTGGTGCGAGAGATCACCTGTCCGGTTCGTAACGCGTCCTGACCAGCACCATCGAGCTCCTGAATGCTTTCAAAAACACGACCACGTAAAGTATGCTGTACCCAGAGTGAAAGCTCGCCCGCATAGCCGCGACGGACATAGTTGCCGATGAAATCGAGCAGGGCAATTGACAGTAACCCCGCTGCAAACCAGGGTAAACGTTCAGAATGACCCGCCATGGCATCATTTACGGCCTCGCGCGTCAGTAATGGCGCCAGGGCGGCCAGCAGAATTGTCGAGACTGACGCGAGTACAACAATAATACTTAATGTCTTACGTTCCCAGCACACACTCGCCAGGCGAAACAACCATGATCGGGTGGGTTTTGAAACTTGAGCAGTGGGCATTACCTCTCCTTTATCTGCTGTAAAAATTCACTTATTACGGGTCACGGCCTGCTGACCCGCTGCGTCACACAGCCCATAACCAGCCGGTTTTCAGCCATATTTTACTTTTGCGATGAGGTCTTCAGCGACCTGGGCCGGAGTCGCCTGTGCGGCCATCTCTGCAGCCACCTGTGCAGAGGCAGAGCGCAAAGAGGAGCTGCACAGGAATGTATTGATGAGATCGCTGGATAAGCCGTTCTTACCGGGAACGATGCCACAACCACGATCCACAACGGCTTTAGCATTGACCGGGCGATCGGCACCTTCGCCAAAGACGATTTGAGGAATACCTGCATGCAGTGCGGTCAGGGTATTTCCAGCGCCGCCGTGATGGATAAACCCGTCAGCGCCGTTAAGGAATACGCCCATTGGGATCCAGTCAACAAGGCGAACGTTTGGGGGCAACTGACGCAATTCAGCACGCGCATTCGCTGAGAGGTGCAGAATAATTTCTGCATCCACCTCGTGGGCTGAATCCATGACCCAGGAGATAAGATCAAGCCCATCCACCATGGGTTTAACAGTACCAAGGCTCACCAGCAGACGTTTGCGGTCGGAATCTCTTTCCCACCAGTCCTGCCAGACAGCGCCGCCGTTATAGGGGACGTATTGCATGGAAATCACGGGTTCGCCATCATTCTCAAGAATACTCATACTCGGCGGTGTAACGTCGATCCATGCAAGATCTCGTGGGGGGGCGGTCACGCCATGGCGAACGTAGGCGTCAGAAAGCGAGCGGGTTACCCCTTTAATATGCCAGGGGGTATGTGCAAAACCTACGGACTGCATAACAACGGGAACGTTATATTTGGCGGCGATTAACGGTCCTACCACACCCAGCGGGGGGTAAATGACCAGGTCGGGCTTCCATTCTCCGGCCAGCTCTACCAGCCGGTCAGACATCTCATCACTGAAGAACGAGAAATGCCCCATTTTAGTTCCGGCATTGCTTTTCTTTCGCATATCTTCCCGCCGCCGGTAGTCGGCTTCAGAATCGAACCCGGGAGCTGCATCGAAGGCAACAAGTCCAGCCTCAGCTGCCTTTTGAGCAAATTTTCCGCTGCTCGCTATTAAAACTTCATGTCCGTTCACGCGGAAAGCCTGAGCGAGAGAAAGTACCGGGAACAGCAGACCATACAATGGCGGACCTACAAAGAGAATACGCATGAGAAATTCCATCTCCTGCCTGACATCACGGAACTCTGAAGATGATGGAGGCGTCTTCAGGCGAAATTATCCAGCATTCCAGTTCAGGCAAACATTTATTTAGGCAGCACAGGAAATTATTAAATGAAAGACTAATCCAGTTATTAAATCCCTCAGCCCCGACTAAAACGACCCATCCGTTCATGTCAAAAATGTAAATCCTCATCAAAAACCCTTTGATTCCGAAAATGAATGGTTTGATACCCTATACTTTGAATGAAAAGGGATTTATAAATCATCATTTTTTAAGGGGTTAATGCAAGGGTAATATAAGAATATCCTTAAACAGAGAATATGCATTAATGACATTTTGGGGATCGATTAAAGTCCATATAAACAGCCGTCAGTAAAGCACCCTTTGCACGCCAGTCCTGATGGATAACACCATGAAGCGGGAAAAGGCTGAACTCGATATTATCTGACGAACTATCATCCCAGAACCGTCGCTTCCGGTTCTGTTAAATAACCTAACACAAATTAAAATGTGATGTAAAACAGTGTCTGCTTTCTGTAATTTTGCGTAAGCGCATTAACCTTCCTGTATATATTGATACAGAGTAAGGGGTTAATATCACTATACAACCAGTGACATTAAGTGAATGAAACTATAACATTGGAGGAATATATTCACCGTCAAATTAATTAACCATGTAAATTTCATGGGAAGAGAAATTAATAAAATGCAGAGCGAAGCCGGTTCACTTTCTGATATTACCAGCACCACTGAAAAAGTCCTGAATCAATTAACCTCACTTGATGTACAGGATTTGCCACAGTTCTGGCGGGACGTGGAGTCAGTCAGTGTGCCTGTCATACAGAACGTTGCCGGTAACGACGATGAGCGCGATGTCACCTTTCTGTGGCGTTCACCGAAGGTTTTGAAGGGGGTTTACCTGTTCCTCAACCGCGTGACTGATAAACAACACTTTGCAAAAGGTATGATGAATCCGGTCCCACACAGTGATATCTGGACGTTGACCCTGCGCTTGCCTGCAACCTATCGAGGCTCATATACAATCACGGAAATACCACTGGAAACGTCTCATGAGGTGATCGTGCAACTGGGGGGGCGACACAGGGCAATAATCGGTCAAGCAGATCCGCTGAACAGTCATCCAGGGATCCGCGTGCGGGGGGGGAAAAACGAGTCTGTTCTGGCCCTGGATGAGGCCCCCGCGCAAACTGAGTGGTCAGCCTTACCTGATGCATACACGGGAGAGCTTTTCACTTCCAGCCATAAGATTGCCGGTCAGTCGCGCCGCGTACGTCTTTATATCCCCGATGTGCCCCGTTTACAGCCGATGGGTTTGCTGGTGCTTCCCGACGCCGAAATATGGTTTGATCAGGTGGATCTACTTCAGGCTCTTGATGTCGCTATCAAAAATAAACGTATCAAACCCCTGGCTGTGCTGGGTATTGATAACCGCGATGATGCCGACCGTGCGTCGATACTCGGAGGCAACCGACATTTCATTGATGAAATAGCAGGCAAATTACTTCCTCAAATGCGAAGAGAGCATGCGGAAAGAGTCTGGGCAGATCGCTCCCAAACCGTTTTATGTGGGCAAAGTCTGGGAGGAGTGACTGCACTCATGGGCGCATTACATGCACCCGATGCATTTGGTGCGGTTATCTGTAATTCCCCCTCCATGTGGTGGATGCCTGATAAAGACAGCCGCCCCGTTATGTTCGATGAACATCAACAGAGTTGGGTGACAAATCTCATGCTGGCGGATCCGCCTAAAGATGTTCGGATCCGCTTAGGTGTTGGCAGTCTGGAAGGCGCGACGGTTACGCATGTGGCACTCTTACATCAGGCATTACTCCGGGCGGGAGTTGATGCCCATCTGTCATTTTATACTGGAGGACATGACTATGCCTGGTGGAGGGGAGCGTTGATTGACGGACTGGCAGAGCTGTAATCACCCAATTAATTACTACCTCTCTCTGGCTGATATGTATCAGGCAGGTTCAGGTCCACTGAAGCTTTCCGCCAGAAGATGATGTAACAGCGGATCTTCGCTTTCCGCCTTTATATGGCGCCAACCTGAGCGGTTAAGCAGCGCATCCAGCGCGGGTATTCAACCAGTAATGCGGGCGGGCAGGGCAATGCGCTGCTGGCCGTTCTCAACAAGCCGGAATTGAGCCCGTTACGGTTAAGGTAGATGCCGGACAGGGCCGGACTCAGGCGCAGCTGCCTGCGGCCGCAACATGTCGTTCTGAGCCTTCAGTCTGCCGTTACCGGCCAAGAGTAGTCCCGCAGCCCGGGAAGGTCCCCGGGCAGCCCTTTCTCAAGGAACTCCCTGTGAGGACGGCGCCAGAAGGAGGTTACTTAACGTACTGCCAGACGTGCTTGGGTACGCGGTCAAACAGCTTGCCGGCGGCGAGCTCGGCCTTACGGTGGTCATAGGCCGATGTCATTGCAAATTCTTCAGCGGGATTGCCGGTATAACTCAGGTGCTCGTAAACCTTCTACAGCGTTTCCAGATTCTGGTATCGCCGGAACTTCAGCAGCCATTCGGTACGGTTCATCCATATTCCACATGTTAATTAAGCGTCAGCGAAGGGGCCGGATAATGAAGTAATCCGGCAAAAATAAAAACTGGCAATAAGCTGATTTACCTTACTTTTTCGATAAACAGTGTCGGTAAGTGGCGATAAATAACTCAACGGCCGCAGCGGAAAACATTAGCTGACTGCCGTAAGATTTGACCGCCACCGGCAGGGCAATACCCCGGAGCGGTTTTCCAGCACTGGCAGCCTGCCAGAGCGCCAGCGGCGCGATACCGGCCTGGCGGGCGAATGCGTCAAGTGATATCAGCGGCTCATCGGCGTCTGGAGCAGAGGGGGCAGATGAACGTGTCTGCCACTGCTTTAAGAAAGCTTCAGCCTCCTCCTGCAGGAACATCACGGCGGCGCCGCGCACCTGACGACCTCGGGGAAGTGTAAAGCCTGCCAGCATGCCGTCCGTACGAGTCGCCTGCAGCAGGTCGCCCGGCCGGATGCCGAGCATCTCGGCAAAGAGATCCAGTCGAATATACATGTCTTACCTCTTTCTGGTGTGTGTAAGGCAGTCCATCGCGGGTCCCGGGCATACATGCTACGGTGACTGAGATTAATCCTGGGTGGGAGAGTATAGATGCCACAGGAAGAACCGCCAGACCAGTACGTGAATGTCACACAACGTAACAACGATTTCAGGTGTTAAGCAGGCGCCACAGACCCGCTATGACGCCGGCGCTGTACAGGGGGATACACAGCATCGTCAGTCGCCAGACCAGCGGCTTTGCCATAAACATAGCGGACAGGCTCGACTCCTGCGGCATGTCCTCCGGCAGCAGTTGCTCCACGGCCGTGAAAAGAGGCGCGAGCGTTTCCGACGCGGTGCAGGGCGCCTGCTGGCGACCGCTTAAAGCTATCAGCGACCGGATCCTGTCAGGTTGGCCGGCAGGTCTCCTTTTACACTATCAGCTACGTCAACAAGGGCACGTTCGGGCAACGTGCGGACGCCCCCAACGCCCTGCTGCGCATAATTGGCGTATGGTTAACTCTCTCCGGGGGGATGCTGTGGTGCCGCTCGCGTAAGGACGGGCACTCCCGCCTGAAGGCGGCCAATGAAGTCAGCCAGGGCGCTAAAGCAAAAGTGGGCGATCATGTTGCCAGCTGTAGCGTGCAACCGGAAACGGGCTGGATGTATTGGAAATCTAGATCCGGCTCTGAAGGGCTTAAGCAGATAAGACTGGCTGTCAGGGTGACCTGACGTTGCGATTTATTCAAAGTCCATCTGCTGTTTACGGCTTGGTTTCTCTGGCGTATTTTATCGGGTGGGGTTCATATATACGCATGGTCAGTGTGTAGAACCCCCGAAAAGTTAAATCAGCCAGTTTACTCATGTCTGCAAATGGTACATTAGGACGTAAAGCTGCTCAGGCAGCCTGTCCTGTATCGGTATGAGGCATGACTGATGTTACGTGTTGCAGATATAAACGATCTCTCCTTCATTTATGACTTCATTATTAATGAGGCTAAAAACGGTCACTTCAGTAGTCGCCGGCCCCGCTTCATCAGTAATTATTTTTTTAAGCGTGGACTGACCAGAGCAATCCTCGACAAAACCTACAGGGATAAAGATGGAGCCGTCCTTCCGGCAGTAGTTTTTATCTATGAAACGGAAGGGCAGCCGGTCGGTTTTTTTTCTTTAATCAGAAGAAATTACAGCATTAATGAAATTTGGCTTTTAGGGGTGGTGAACCGCTTTCGGGGTCAGGGGCTGGGAAAGCTTTTATTTGCGACGGCCGAAAAAACGGCTAAAGAAATTTTTCAGCCGCAGAGGGGCATACTGGTTCGAAGTTATATGAAGTCAGAGCGCATGATTACCATTCTGACACAGAACGGTTACACGAAATTCCGCAGCAATGACACGGAGAGTGGGATCTGGATGAAATGAAACCCTTTCAGCGGCACCAGGGCATCATTATTACGGAAGATTATGATGCGCTGCCGATCAGTTTATAGAGTGCTTCCTGCTCAGGCACAGCTACACGGAAGAACCCAAGGTAAGCCGTCGATGCTTAACCCGATAGCCAGTATCACTGACAGCCTCCCTGTTTAAACTTAAACGACCAAAGATACCTTTACCGTAAGCGTCAACTCAGCACCGTCTGGTTAAATTCGCCTCTCCCTGTAATTAAGCGTCCACTTATTCTGTGTTCCTCACTCCCGCTCAGCTCGCCATGCTGCTGGAAGGCATCGACTGGCGTCAGCCAACGCGCCTGCTGTTGACGACGCTCACCCTGCTATAATCCGCTTTATCATGGTCACCCGGCATGTATCCTGGTAGCATGCCGTCATGAACGAACATCTACCCGACGACATCGCCCTGCTTAAACTGCGTCTGGCAGAAAAGGAGGCGCTGAACCGCCTCCTGCTGGCAACGCTAGACGAGCGCGCGTGGTAGACTACCTGCAGGCGCTGCTGGACAAGCTGCGGCGCATGAACTCCGGCAGCCGTTCAGAAAAGGTAGTGAAGCGCATCGCGCAAACTTAGGCGAAGCTCGGCGCCAAGCAGAAGGACAGCGATGAGCGTACCGGTCGCGTTAACGACCCGCCGTTGCCGCACCCGCTGCCCCAGACCCGCACGCGTAAACCGTTTCCTGAATCCCTACCGCGCGATGAAAACCGCCTGCAGCCGGCTGAATCCTGCTGCCCGGACTGCCGCGGCGCGATGTCGTACTTGGGCGAGGATGCGGCAGAGCAGCTGGAGTTGATGCGCAGCGCGTTGCGAGGTATCCGCACCGTGCGGGAAAAGCACGCGTGCAAAAAGTGCGACCACATCGTGCAAGCACCGGCGCCGGCGCGGCCCCTCGAGCGCGGTATCGCCGGTCCGGGGCTGCTGGCGCAGGTGCTGACGTCTAAGTCCGCGGAGCATACGCCGCTGAACCGGCAGTCGGACATCTATGAACGTCAGGGCGTCACACTGCGGCGCTCTCTGCTGTCGGGCTGGGTTGATGCGTGTTGCCAGCTGCTGTCACCGCTGGATGAAGCCCTGCAGCGCTACGTGCTGACGGATAGCAAGCTGCACGCTGATGACACGTCGGTGCCAGTGCTGCTACCGGGCAACGGCAAGACGAAAAGGGTCGCCTGTGGACGTACGTGCGTGACGACCGCAACCCAGTGTCGGCGACATCGCCTGCAGCATGGCCAGCGGATAATGTATTTCAGTGAGCAGGTCTTTCTGACGCAGATTGAGGCTGGCCCAGAAGAGCTTCAGCCAGACCGGATCGTCGATCACCCGGGGATTGACCCCACGGCGTAAAAGGGGCGTATCAGGTGTTGAGAGATGACGGGCAGGGCTGAAACGCAGGCGTCCCCAGCCCCAGTTTTCGTAATCAATCATAAAACGGCGCAGCGAATAGATAAAATTCGCCCTGGAATGCGGCATCATGGGCTCGCCGGAGCGCACCGATTTGCGGGTGCCCCTTTCAGTGCCCAGCTGAAGATCATCCACATTCATCCGGCCTACCGCCGCAATAAAGCTGGCGCAGGTTTCCATCGTCCAGTCAGCCGGTACCCGTACCTCCGGATGCGCTTCTGCCAGCCAGAGGCCGCATCGCAGAATAAAACTGTACAGGCTTTCGCAGGAACGGGGCCTGAGCACCGACGTTTCCCGCCAGCGACGGCACCAGTATACCCAGGCCGGATCGATGCCTTCCACCGGCTTTTCATACCACTGCGTGTAGTTTCGCATCCTCATTGGAGTGCTGATAATGCCCAGCGCGGCGAGCGCATGTGAAACGCGACCGACATAGCGGGAAGTCCCTGCCTCCATGCCGGCTTGAACCTGCCAGAGCAGTTCCGGCGTAAATGACTCAAGCCGGGGATCCCTGTTCACGATCATCAGCGTGGCCAGTATGCCTGAGACATGATTTTTCTGGCTGGCCGGGGCATAACCCAGCGACGTCAGCGTATACGTCAGCCGGTCCAGCTCCTGGTGATAAAAAGCCTGGACGAAGATGGCACAAGCATAGAGCGCGGGTTTGCGGATATCGGGCAGGCTGAACGGGTCATGAAAATCCGCCAGATGCCAGGCAAGGGCGGCCATTAACGGACGGCCCTCCCGAACTTCCCGGCACAGCGTCAGCCAGCGTTCCTGCGGCCAGCACCAGCAGGGCATTTCGGTTGCATGCATTTCGCGCAGCAACCTGGCTATCACCAGCCCGGCGATTTTGCTGCCACATCCGCTTCCGGCAGCAATATCCGTCAGCGGCCTGATGAGGTCCGGCGCAGGCTTCATCCGTAACATACCGGACCGGCTGTGGGAGCTGGCCAGCGCCATTCGTTCAGAGGAGGTCAGCGACCTCTCAAGCCGGTATGCAGTCATGTCGAACGGACGCCAGTTGCATTCAATAGGTCTTTGAGTGCTCATGCTATTTCTCCGCGCTGAAATAAGCTTCGCCATTCTGAGATCTGCCGTTTCAATCGCGCCCGCCATCTTGGCAGCAAGATCGATGCCCGACAGGTGGATATAAATCTGGGTAGTGGCTAGGTCGCGGTGTCCCGCATAGGTTGCCAGCTCGTGCAGCTTCCAGCCCGCGCGGGCCAGATGTGTGAGGCGAAGGTGCCGGAAGGTATGCGTTGAGATATCCGGTAGCCCTGAAACCAGCGCCCATTTCCGGACCGTTTTGCTCCAGGTCCAGAATGAAAGCGGCGCGCCCTGATTCCGGTCGGAGGCGGAACGGAACAGGGCACCTCTGCTGATTCCGGTCCGCTTCATCTGTATCAGATGGGCCGCCAACACGGGTGCCACGGCCGGACTGTAACAGACGATACGCTCCCGCCGGCTCTTGGTGGTTTCTGCCCGGATGCGGATGAGCCGGTGTGCAAAGTCGATGTCTTCGATACTCAGTGAGGTAATCTCAGACCGCCGCAGCGCACCGTAGTAGGTCAATGCCAGCATCAGGCGGTCTCGAAGCGGGGAAGCGGCGGCATGAAAAAGAAAAGACTGCCACTGCGCATCGTCAGGAATGCGCGGCAGGTTAACGACGCGGGGAACCAGCCCTCTGCCGGAATTCAGCATGCCGGGCGTGCCGGAGCGGGGCAGCGGATTGACGGTGCAGAGGTCCAGATACATGAGAAAGTCATACCAGAGACGGATCGCAGACAGGCGCAGCTGAAGTGTGGCGCTGGCCACGGGTAACGGCATACCGGGCAGCTGAGGGCTGATATAGGCGGCCAGATCTTTAAACCGGGCCTTTTCAGGGTCAATTCCGTTCTGGCTGCAGAACGTAAAATAATGGTGGAGGGCATTGCGGTAGGCTGTGAGCGTGGCCTGCGCGCGACCCAGATTTGATAAAAGCTTCAGCCAGCGCTCAGCCAGTAACAGAGCATGTTCATCCGGTGGAATCAGCATCGTGTTCTCCTCTGACAGCAATATCGCTGCTCAAAGTTTACTCACTTAATGTTGCATTCCACTTAACTTACTAAAGGGCCTAATTTGAGCTAAATACATGAATATTCTCTGAATATCCCTCGTTCTTTATCTGAAGCCACGGCGCGCCCATTTTGATGCCCAGGAGTTTGGCGCCGGCTGAACGGGCAATCACGCAACCATCGTTGTTGCTGAGCACCACGACCGGTTTGCCGCGCAGGTCCGGACGAAAAAGGGCCTCGCAGCTCGCATAGAATGAGTTGACGTCGGCCAGTCCGAACATGGGCATATTTACCTCCGGCGCGCACGTGTGCTGTTGAAGAACCAGGTCACCACGCCGAGCAGCTGCAGCTCCTCCGGGTAAAGGGTGGAATAGGCCGGGTTCATGGGCAGCAGGGCGAGGCGGGGGTGCAGCTGCAGACGCTTGACCGTGAATTCACCGTTGACCTCGGCAATCACGACATCGCCGTGCGATGCCTCCTCTGCACGGTCAACCACCATGACGTCACCGTCATACAGCCCCAGTCCTTCCATGCTGCTGCCGCTGGCGCGGACAAAAAAGGTTGAGGCGCGCCGGCGGATACAGAGCTCATTCAGGTCCAGCTCGGATTCCACATAATCCTGTGCGGGAGACGGAAAGCCGGCGGCGCAGGGGGGCCGCAAACAGCGGCACGCGGATGCGCGGCGTAAAGATGAGGGGCCAGAGCAACGTCAGTCCAGCGCTGTAAACTGCGGGTTTCACGACTGCAACCATTTGAATATGTTTGAATTAATCACTGAATTCAACACGGTGTGGCACATAAATCCTCCTCTCAATAACACTGTTTATACGTACAGTATTAATGAGGCTGGATTCTGTGACAAGTCAGTCTTCGTGAAGAATCTCGTCTGAGTCACTCAGGCCACTGATAGATAATGAAATATTTTCGCTATCCTGACGGTTAAAAGCGCAGCGCCGGGATATAATGAAACCGCAACATGGTGTCAGGGCGACGCCATACTGGTATCAGATGGCCCGGACTTGTTCCGGGCCTTTCTGTTTCTGCAGACTGGCACGTTATCTTCGCAAGATGTTAATACCATTATTATCACCTGCGTGAATATTGCCACGAATCTCTCATTATCAGTGGTACAGATCTTGTGCGACTGTTAATGAACTCTTATGCTCGGGCTATCACCTTCACGGACCCCGGGGGCATTATGGATGGCCGCACCTCGCCCGGTCGCTATCTCGCTTACCTGCTCGCTGAGCCTGACATGACGGTAAAATCACTTTGTCTGAAATCCGGACTCGCGCAGCGAGAGGTCTGGTCAGTGCTGTGCGACCGCAAACCGGTCACGCCGGTTATTGCGGAAAAGCTCGGGCGCGTTTTTTACTCTCCCGGGTTCTGGAGTATCAGGCAGGCAATGTGGCAGCTCTGGCGTGAGGGCGTCAGTTTACCCGGTAACAGCGATGCCTGAGCACCATGACTGTGCTAAATTGCCCGTGCCGGTACGGTATTTCTCACCCCAATTTCACCAGGGCGTTAAATAAACTGTAACCGTACCGGCACCTTCCCCTGTTAAATCAGACGCTTCCTGGTAGAACCCCGCGCGCATAGCGCTATGCTTATTGCGTGTGTAACTCTTCGTTCCAACACCTGTGTGATGTATTGCGATTGCTGACATGACTGGGTCTCCGCACCGCCGGCCTCAGACCGGCAATGCTGACTCCTGCTAACCCGGACCTCTGCGTCCGGTTTTTTTGGGCCTGTGCGCTGTTGTCCTAATCTGTTTATAAAGTGATCAATTCTCTTTCCGGCCATGCTCCCCGCGCTCTGCATCAAACTGTCCACAGGGTTCCCGGGCTGCTGTGCACCCGTATTGTGGACAACCCCCGCTTCGCTGAGTGGACGCAGAACCCCGGCGCCTCCGGCGCCGGCTGTCCACTCCGTGCGGGCGCGTTCACGACATCTGAAATGCTCTCCCGTACGCAATATAAGAACAGTCGTCATCCTGGTCCGGGCGTCACCCTTCGGGCCGCGCTGCCATGCTGCGCACCAGGCCGAAAAGGTGTCCTGGCCCGGGCCCTGCGGGTGGCTGTTGCTGACGCAGACATAAAAGGCCGGGCGCAACGGACTTAACCCGGGCTGACCCTGCAGCCGGCGGTGCCGGCGCGTGAACCGCGCCTTGAAAGGCGGGCGTTCTGCTGCGCAACGCCGTTTCGCTGCCGCTCAGCCGCCGCTGCGGCGTCATCGTGCTGATTTTCCACCACCTTCACCGTTTCAGTCCTTTCGCCGGGGCTGATACAAGCACAGTCGCCGTGGCCGTCCAGGGTGAAGTGCACGCCGTGAACATTTTTTTCCGGCCACTCCGTCAGGCCCGAAATAAATGCCCCCGTCGCCCTGGACGTCTGCCGTCACCCGCGCTGGTTTACGCCCTCGCGGCGAAGGATCTCAAACGGGTGAAGTGAATACCGGAGGAAAAAACCAGCCGATTTCCACAAAACGTCAACACCGCGGCTTCCGAAACTCAACGGGTGACGGGGGTTAAAAACCACTGCATGAGGAGAACGAACATGGCTTCACGGGGCGTTAACAAAGTGATTCTGGTCGGCAATCTGGGGCAGGACCCGGAGGTGCGATATATGCCGAACGGCGGCGCGGTGGCAAATCTCACGCTGGCCACGTCAGAGAGCTGGCGAGATAAGCAGACCGGCGAGAACAAAGAGGTTACGGAGTGGCACCGGGTGGTGTTGTTCGGAAAGCTCGCCGGGGTGGCGGGGGAATACCTGCGCAAGGGCTCTCAGGTTTACATCGAAGGCCAGCTGCGCACGCGCAAATGGCAGGGTACGGACGGTCAGGACAAATACACCACGGAAGTGGTGGTCAACACCGGCGGCACCCTGCAGATGCTGGGCGGGCGCGGAGGCGGCGCAGCTCAGGGCGCGCAGGGCGGCCAGCAGTTCAGTGGTCAGCAACCCGCTACTCCGGATCCGTCAGCGAAGGGGGACAGGGGAAGCAAAGGCGGGCACGGTGCGGCACAGCCACCGTCCCAGCAGTCCTCAACGGATAACACTCCGCCGATGGATTTTGACGACGACATACCGTTCTAGGAATGACGCGGTCCCGGAGGGGCGGGGCCGCTGCAGTAAGCAGCAGGACGGCCAGTAACAGGCCGAAAGGGTGCCCCGGCGGAGGTAGGACTCCGCCAGGGCGCGACACATCAGATATGAGGCCCCGAATATGTCAGCGATACAGTCTAAAGCAAAAAAAGCCCGTCAGGCAAGCGCACCGCCTACTATGGCCGCCTTTCCGGCGGAAGCATGAGCTGCCGCAGCAGCGAACTTGCCCGTGACGACGTCATCACGCCCGCGCGTCTGCGCGCATTCTCACCGTCGAACTTTGAGGCCTACAGCGCGCGCGGCGAACGGACTGCGAGAGCCGGGGCGAGTGGGGCGGGGTGTTCCCGGTTCACCTGCGCCTGACGCACCGCACCTGTAAACACGTAACGCTGGATATTCTCAGTCCCGGCGCGGAGTCACCGTTCTGGCACGGTCTGATATGGAGTATGCCGGACCACACGGGCCTTTACGTGCTCAATGCGGAGGGTGGCCATACGCGCGCTGCTGGCGCGGATGGAGGAGATGATTGCGGCCGGCGTTCGCCCTGCAGAGATTGCGGCCCGGCTTGGCCGCAGGGGGATGCACTGATGGCCGCCCTGCTTAGCAGTCTTGTCTGTCAAAGTGCACGTCCGCTGTGCCCCCTGGCGCGTAAGGCGCACCGGCGGGCGCAGGCGCAGGAGCGGCTGGTCAGTGAGGCCGAGGCCGACCTGCTGAACATGACGTGGGCGGGCTGCCGACGCTGACTTTACGACACGCTGACATTAAGGGGGGGGTTATGGCTTATTATCAGTGGGTTGAAAGGGAAGTGCGCGGACAGAATGTGGCGCGATCAACAGAAAAGGAAAGCGCATGATGGAGAAAAATAAAGACAGCGCGATAACCCGCGAGGAGTGCGCCTCGGTGATGGGGGCCTGTTGTCACATTGCGCTCAGCAACGGGGCAGAGGCCTTTTTTATCAACGGCTGGCTTATCAGTGATGAGCGGGATAATGGCCGCGAGGGCAGGGTGCTGGAACTGGCGCGCCGGGTCGTCGGTGCTTCGGGACAGGCTCTCAACTGCTATGCGCTGCCGGCACCGCTGGCGGGGACATGGAGCTGGGGTGAAGTGACGGGTGACATCGTCCTCAGGGCGCGACGTTGCGCGGGCCTGCAGGTTGAACCACCGGCACCTGAGCCTGAACGAACGGGATGGCTGCAGCGTGCAGCGACGTCGATACGCAGGATGTTGCAGGTCTGACGCAGTGACTGAGTCACATCTGTTCAACCACTATAGCGAGCGTTGCTCGCTATAGTGGTTTTGCCGCATCCACAACATTGTATGCCGGCCTTTTCACACTGCAGTCACACCTCTTTTATCAGGTCGGGCCCCTGATTTTCAGGACTACCTACCTTATCTGTGACCGGATGCCACTTAAAATCGCTTTCCGGCAGCGCAGCCTTCCAGGCAATCTGCCCGGCGCGCTCAGGAGAGGTGTCTGCACTCAGCCACTCCCTGACGGCGGAGGCCTCCAGTACCAGCGGTCGGCGGTCATGAATATCAACCATGCCTTTGTTGCTTGCTGACGTCACAATCACAAAGCCTTCATGACCGTGTATGTCATCGTAGGGGGCTTTGCCGATAGCCGAGAAAAACAACGGTTTATGGTGTTTCTCATAGATAAAATAAGGGTGTTTTTTATCTCCGCTTCGCTGGTCGAGTAGGGTGCCGAAGTTACCTCCGGCACCCCCTCTAAGAACCGTGCGTGAGAGTTTCCAGCTCACACGGCTCAAGTCTTATCAAACACCACTATGAAATGATGTAGCAGGTGCAGTCAGTCGCGAAGTTCTGGCTCGGGCATAATCCGCCCAATTCGTGTCATAGGGATTAAGTGCTGAGGCAACAAGTCTGTGACGGACAATTTTGATGCTTTGAGCGTTAATTAATCTCAAAGTCATAACTTGTACCGTAACAGTATCCCGATATAGACCGCTGAAAACCCAGTGCACTTTGGCTGCTTTTCCCGCACCTGAACCTTTTCCCTGCCGTGGATATTGCTTCCTCAGCAGGTGTTCCAGTCCATCCAGCGTCAGGTTTGCCAGCACGGGTGAAATGATCCCTCCCTGAGGAGTGCCTGCAATTGTTGAGTGATAAACCTGTTTTTCCATAAAGCCAGACTTTAACCATTTAACGAGAACTGTTTTGTTCATCGGAACATGGTCAATGAGCCACTGGTGGTCGATATTATCGAAACAGCCTTTAATATCACCTTCAAGAACCCATTTCGGGCTGCCTTTCCGAGCGAGATTAGCAAAGCATCTCTCGATGGCATCAGCGCAACGTCGCATGTTCCTGAATCCATAGGAGCCGCCATCTGCTGTAGTTTCCGCGACAGGATCAAGCGCCAGCAGAAATAGTGCCTGCATAGCCCGATCTTTAATCGTAGGGATGCCAAGCGGACGTCGCCTCCCATTGGCTTTTGGAATGTAGATTCTTCTGAGCGGAGCGGGCGAGTAGCCCCCGGGATTTGAGGGACAGGGCCCCTGCAAACCTTTTAGCTGGGGAGTCCCAGGTAATACCGTCAACGCCAGCGGTATTTCTGCCTTTGTTGCTGGTCACTCTGCTAGTCGCCAGAAATTTACCGCTCATCGAACGCGTCAACAGGTAACTCAGGACACGAACTTTATTCCAGCGATTTTCCTGCACTGCCTTCACGATACGCGCCTGTAGCCGACTGACATTTGCCTCAATGTTCGGCCAGTTAATGGCATCCCATTGCTGACCTTTGCCCGAGGCTGCACAAGCTTTCGCCATCATCTGCTTTTCCTCGCACGTCGTTAATCAGGTTATCTCGTGACGTAAGACCACGGAGAAGTCTGCCCACTTTCGCGTCGGGTAATATTTCAATCCGTATCCTGTTCATTACAAACAGGCATTCGCTTTTTCTCCGATCCTCTACCCACATAGCTATCACTTCACCTTGCGGTGAAGCTTCCTAAACAAGCAACTGTGTTAGTACTGGTCCGGTAAAGAACAGAGATAACTCCGCTGGGGTGGTAACCGGAAACAACCTCAGCCAGAAGTTTTATTTAATTCCGCTCCGGTTATATTTTATTCTGCCGATACTCATCTTTGATAATCAACCATACGGATATCTCTGATGAAAATTTCCACCCGCCTTTTTTCCGGCTTCGGCCTGCTTATCCTGCTTTTTATCATCTGTACAGGTATAGCACTCAGTTCACTCAGCAGGGCCAGTGATGGCATGGATGATGCCGTCAACGTCAAAATGAAGAAGTATCAGATAGCACTGGATATGCGCGGCGGGCTGCGGGATATGGCTATTGCGGCACGCAATATGGCGCTGCTGACTGACCCTCAGGCCATGAAACCCGAATGGGATCGTCTGCTGAAGCAGAAGGCGCTTTATATTGAAAACCGGGAAGCGCTGGAAATGATGATGAAAGCAGATTCCACTCCACAGGAACGCGAAATATTAAGCCACATTGTACAGGCAGAAGGTGCTGCACTTGCTGCACTTGAACAGGCTGGCCGGCTCGGGCTGGCCAACCAGGCGCAGGAGGCTACCGCTTACCTGATAAACGTCACGCGTCCTGCGCAAAGCGCCCTGCTGAATGCGCTGAACGACATGACGCAGATGCAGATGAAAAATACGCAGGCCGCCGTTGAACAGAACAGTCAGGCAACCGACCGGGCTTCCCTGACGCTGATACTGCTGGCCGCTGCATCCATTCTGGTGGCGATGGGCACCTGTGTGTTTACCATCCGCGTTCTGATGCGACAGCTGGGTGGGGAGCCTGCGCAGGCGCAGGTGCTTGCGGCTGCAATTGCGGCGGGCGATCTTACCAGTCCGGTGACACTGCGTCGTAATGACACGAGCAGCCTGCTGGCGTCGCTCGACGGCATGCAGGCAAACCTGCGCGGGCTGGTATCGCAGATTAAAGAATCTTCCGCCTCAGTTGCGCTGGCTGCTGATGAAATTTCTCAGGGTAATACTGAGCTCTCTTCGCGTACGGAACAGCAGGCTGCAGCACTGCAGGAAACGGCCGCCAGCATGGAGCAGCTGACCGCTACGGTAAAAAGCAACACCTCTGGTGCTCAGCAGACCGCCGATTCAGCCCGCGAAACGGCTTTACTTGCCCGTACGGGGGAAGCGGACGTGCAGCGCATGTCGGAAACCATGAATGCCATCTCTCTGAGCGCATCGAAGGTGCGGGATATCACCGCCGTGATCGAGAGCATTGCTTTCCAGACCAACATTCTGGCCCTTAACGCGGCGGTGGAAGCCGCGCGGGCGGGAGAAGAGGGCCGTGGCTTTGCCGTGGTGGCCGGAGAGGTCAGGACGCTCGCGCAGCGCAGCGCGACGGCCGCCCGCGATATCAAGCTGCTGATTGAACAGGCCGTGGAACAGGTTGAAAGCGGCGTAGAGGTGGCAGCAGGTACCGGCCACAGCATTCTGAAAATCGTGGGTATGGTGGGCGAGCTGGCCGAGGCCATGGATAATATTTCACTGGCGTCATCTGAACAGATGCAGGGTATATCGCAGGTCAGCATTGCCGTCAGCCAGATGGACGGTGTGACCCAGAATAACGCCGCGCTGGTTGAGGAATCCTCGTCTGCCTCACAGTCACTGTCGGAGCAGGCGCACGCGCTGCGCGGAATGGTTGAGGCCTTCAGGGTATAAGGCCTGTAAGAAGAGGACGGCTGTATTGAACCGGGATTCACTGCTGCCGTCCTCACGTGACCATACGCCGCTGAGTGGCGCAAAAGCTGTACGTCAGGCGCAAAAACAATCACTTCGAGGTCCTGAAACGTATGCATGAATAGTACCGGCGCATTACAGAAATCAAAGCGCAAACGGATGAGTTGCTTACGCAGCTGAGTGAGGGCGAGTATCGTTCTCTGGACGTGTGGGCCAATAACCTGACGCACCTGAAGCTGGCCTTTGGTTCGTTCAGCCCTTACATGAGTGACGCCGTCTTTCTGGCCTGGCTGAAACAGAATGACGCCGTGATGGTATCGGAAATAGCCATGACCGGCAGGGCGCTGATGGCCCTGCAGAACTTTTTCAGGGTAGCATCAAAAAATCTCTGAAAGGTGTGCTCAATAGCGGTGTGTGTTGTCAGCCACAGATTGCCGAATACTGTCAGCAAAAAACTACTAGCTTACAGATTGTGTGGATATCGCTCCGTGCTGAAACTATTTCAGTGATAAATCTTGTTATGAGGTCAGGGTTAACATAAATACCGTACATATCACTGTAATCGTTTACACAAAGAACCAGCTCGCATCAGAATTGTCTTACGTTTTCTTAACGATTACTGGAATAGATGATGAAAGTGAGTCGCAGAACTGCCTGGATTTCTATGCTAATTTTTTGTGTTCTGGTATGGGGGAGCATTTTCGCCGCGTTCGTTTACGGAGCACAACCTGATAAAAGAAAACCATCACAGCCCACAGATAAAAGCAGTGAAAGCATTCGTGATAAAGTAAAATCTCTCGATTTGAATGATAAACAGAGAAAGTTTCTGGAATCACTGATTGAAAATAACAGGAAAGGTTAACTGATTAAGTGGCCTGTCTTGCAAAGCCCCTGATAACTGAGCCAGCGGCATGGCATCTGTACCTGATGCGCAACTCCCTGTCTGTGGGAGATAAAACAGCACCCGACCAGTGGAATCGATTACATAACTTTTATCTCATCAACGTACATAAACGTTGAAGTGTTCCTTATTTGACGGTGAAACCAGATTTATCAGCAGGCCGATGAATTTTTACAACGGTCGCTTCAGAAGACCGACGCAACCTGAGCTGACATCCGGTTTATTAGTTCCTTTACAGGCATGACTGAACCCATGATGGTGCTAAAGCAGCATCACGCCGTTGAGGTTTCGGAAACAGCCATGACCGGCTGAGCGCTGATGGCCCCGCAAAACTTTTTCAGAGTGGCATCAAAACAGCTTTGATGACATTTATCTCAGAACCGGACTGAGTTTTTGATTCACTAAATTGTCGGGGGGGCATGAAATGATCCTTCCAGTACGTTCCGCTTTTGACCATAGCGTTCAGGATGGTCAGCAGCTTACGCATGCAGGCAACCAGCGCTACCTTTTTCGCCTTAGCGGCACCGACTGATCTGACATAAAAGGCCCTGATAGCCGGGTTAAACTGAATGGCTGTTATTACCGCCATGTAAAGTGTGCACCGCACGCCGGCCCTTCCGCCAAAAATCGTTCGCCTTCCACGCATTTTCCCTGAGTCCCGGTTAACGGGGGCAACACCGACAAGCGCGCTTATTTCCCGGCGGGTCAGGGTGCCCAGCTCCGGCAGTTCGGCCAGCAGGGTGGCGGCAGTGATGTCCGCCACGCCCTTCATGCTGGTCAGCTGGCGGGCCTGATCACGGAAATGCTGCCGCAGCTGACGATTCATCATGCGGGTCACAAGGGCGAGCTCTGCCTCAAGAGCCGTCATGATCCGGCTGATGCTTTCACGGCCATCAGGGTGGGAGGGGTAAAGCCGGTTGCGCTCCGCAACCAGCGTCTGATTCAGCTGACGCCGTCTGACCACCAGAGCAGTCAGCGCCTGTCTGGCTGCATCCGGCATAAGCCTAATGTAGCGGTTACGGTCAGGGTGGCGATCAATCACGCGCGCCAGCTGTGCCAGCGCAGCACCATCCAGGTGGTCCGTTTTCGCCAGATGTCCCATAGCCCGGGCAAAATCTCGCGCCTGCCGCGGGTTAATAATAACCACGTCAAAGCCTTCTGACTGCAGGTGTACAGCAACCTTTGCCTCGAGTCCGCCCGTGGCTTCCATCAGGATCAGCGAAACGCTTACGCCGCTGAGTTTATCGGTAATCATCTTAAAACTGGCCCCGTCATTGCTGACTGTGAAAGGAGGCATCCCATCAGTTCCTGCCACATCCAGCGTGGCCTTTGCCACGTCAATTCCCACGCACTGCAAATCCGGATGACTCATGGTGCCCCTCCTTACGATACTAATTGGGGTTCAGACAACTGTCCGGGCTAATGATGAGTGGCTCAGTCCGTGCGCACTCGCTTGTTTACGGGCTTGTACGCCCCGGAAGCTTCACCTGCTGCACGGACCTCGCCAGACCTGCAGACTCAGTTTCTATATTCCTCGGCATATAAAGAGCTATTTGGGCTTACCGTGTTCCGCATAAATGACGAGAATGGTTTAGGTTCCTCTTAAGCTACCGACGGTCACTTTGCCCATGGCGGATGAGAATGGGACATCCGCTCCGACCGCAATAGAACCCTGTCAGCATCTTTGGGCTCTTCTTGCTTGACGATAGTAAACGAGATTCGCATATGCTAACCATGCCACTCACCCTAGCTCCGACCCGCATAGATGCTCACAGGCATGCCGTCCTCTCGCGATTCTGGCACTTACCAAAAGGTAAAGGCTACATTGTCCGAGGGCTTTTGGACGGCCTGTTACCAGTCCGCCCGACCTCATAGGGTACTGCCGATGGGACGGCAGGTTCGGTAATATATATTCCGAACAATCACTTATGCGACTTCACGTCGCACCCACTCATACCATCCGTCGGCAAACACCACGGCGCGGCCGTGTGCCCATAAAGGCTTAAACATTCTGCCCGATGACGCGGTCTCCCCGCGCGCGTTGATGAGCGGCTGTTTATCCCACCACTCCGGTCCGTAACCCCAGTAAACCGGATCGAGCTTAAGTTCGCTGTCCCGTTCACTGAGCAGCAGCACGTTCGTTCCCGGTGCGACGTTGTAACGTCCTATAGGTTCCGGGTCGTGTACATAGTCGCTGCCGGCTGCGCCGAGCGCGTCAAAGTACACGTCGCGGCTCTGATACTGCGCAAATCGTCCACACATAGTTTTGTCCTCCTCTTCAGAGGATAGCGGTTTATGCATGGCCGGGTTGTCGCTGTAGGCCTGAAAAAATATATATGAGCGCCTCCCGTTTGCCAGGCTTTGTGCTTCATGATGGACAGGACGATAGCGGCTATATATCCGGTCTTCACGCAGCTGCGAAAGCGGCTGCTGACCCTAATGAAATCCGCTGACTCACGCCTCAATTATTCTGTCAGCCCTCATTCACCCAAATGCGCATCTCCCCTTCCCCACGATTTGCCCAGCTAAACCATGGGATAAAGGTCAGTGTCTGCGTCTGGTGAATGGCTGGCGACCAGTCATAGTGCCACAGTGATTGTTGCTCCGGCGCGCTGGAGGTGTGTTTGCTGCCCTCAGCCTGGATCAGCACTTTGTGCGCGAACAAGCCTTTACCTTCAAAGGTGCGGAAAGTCGACGTCTGCGGTAGCCACAGGTTATGCAACTCCTCACCGTTATCCGCCTGCTCAAGGCAATACACCAACGGCCCACGTTGCAGTGCCACTTTGCCCGCCACATGACGCACCAGCGGATTACCATAGATGCGGCGCACCGGCATCGGCAAGGTCAGTACGAGGATATCGCCCTCGACCCAGTTATGGTTGACGTGGAGATAACCTTTACGAATATCGCTGACTACCGGTACACCGTTCAGTGTGACCTGCGGCGCATCGCACCAGTCTGGCAAGCGCAGCGCCAGCGTGTGTTGCACCGGCTGCGGAGAATCAATGGTGATGGTTATCGTCTCATGCCACGGGAAGTTGCCGTTAATGCGCAGTCGCAAAGCCTGCTCGCCCACCGGAACTTCAAGGCTATTGCCGACATAGAGATTGATATATAACGCATCCTCCCGCGGCGTATAGATGTAATGACCGAGAGAAGTTAGTAAGCGGGCAATATTGGGCGGGCAGCAGGCACAACCGAACCAACGCTGACGCACGGGTTTAACATGATCATAAATATGGTTAAAGCTGAGGGTTTTCGGGTGTATCTCCAGCGGATTAACGTAAAAAAAGTGCTTGCCGTCCAGCGCCATACCGCCCAGCACGGTGTTATACAACGCCCGCTCCATCACATCGGCGTACTGGCTGTCGGCTTCCATCTCCAGCATGCGGCGGGCAAACATCATCAGCCCAATCGATGCACAACTTTCGGCATACACGCTGTCATTCGGCAAATCGTAATCGCTGCTGAACGCTTCGCCGCTGCTTTGCGAACCAATACCGCCGGTAATGTACAACTGACGCTGAGCCATGTTATGCCACAGCCGCAAACAGTCCTGACGTTTCGTTTCGTCCTGGTTGAGCCTAGCCAGATGCGCCATCCCGGTCATCAGATAGACAAACCGTACCGCATGGCCGATAGCCGTTTGTTGCTCGGCAACAGGCTGGTGGGCCTGGCTGTAGGCTTTATCCTTGACCATCCATGCCGGGCCATAGGTGTTCCAGTAAGAGGTTTTGCCTCGCTTTTCATACTCACTGTCGTAGAAATGCGGCTGCGTGCCACGCTGCTCAATGAAGTAGTTCACCAGTGTCAGGTAACGCGGTTCCTGCGTCACTTCATGCAGGCGCATTAACGCCAGTTCAATTTCCGGGTGTCCCGGATAACCGTGCAACTGTGTGTCACCTGGTCCGAACACGCTGTCAATATGATCGGCGAGTTTACACACCACCTCCAGCAACCGGCGTTTGCCGGTAGCCTGAAAGAACGCGACACCGGCCTCGATCATATGCCCGGCACAATACAGCTCGTGACATTCTGCGAGGTTGGTCCAGCGTTCGCCGGGTGCCTTAACGGTGAAATAGGTGTTGAGATAGCCATCGTCACACTGGGCGGCGGCCACCAAATCAATCACTTCATCGGCGGTGTTCTCCAGCTCAGCATCTGGCTTCTGGCACAGCGACCAGGCCACTGCCTCCAGCCATTTCGCCACATCACTGTCCTGAAACACCATGCCGTAGAACTCACCGTCCTGTAAGCCGGCCGCGATGCGGAAATTTTCAATCGCGTGACTGGGATCGGCTTCCGCAATGCGATCGTTCAGCGCATCCCACTGATAGGGGATCACTACCTCCCGCACCAGCTGCTGATACTGACCCAGAAACGGGTCGTTAATTTTTAGCTTATGCAGATCGACTTCCATTACAGACATAATGTTCTCCTTAAGACTGAACATGGCGAACACGCAGATCGCTTGCAATGCGCGCCATCAATGGATTATTAAGTTTGCAGGCAAGAATGGTGAACGCCAGCAGGAGGTGGAATAAGGCAGGCAGCAGGGTTTCCATGCTGGTTATACCCTGCAGAGATGCCGCCGTCTGATTGCCTGCGCCAGGTTGATAAGCGACGAAGATAAGCACCAGGCTGATGATCCCGGCACTGGAAGCCCAGGCAAGCTTGATGCAAAAGAGGTTAAAGGCGAAGTTCATCCCCGACGAACGCACGCCGGTTTTCCACTCGCCGTAATCATCGGCAAAGGCCATCAGTGCAAAATGCAGCGGTAACGTGAAGCCAAGGATGATGCCATTGCCGAAAATCACCGCCAACCACAGGGTTTGCCATGCCGGGCCGGTGGGCAGCAACCACATCAATACCGCCAGCGCCGCCAGCACGATGTTGGTCCAGTAGTAAAGTCTGACGGTGTCCACGCGTTTTGACAGTGGGCTGACCAGCACCGCACCAAGGATCGAAGCAAAAGTTACCATGGTAAAAAACAATGAGGTGTAAGCGGTACTGCCCTGTAATACATAGGTGATGAAATACATGTACCCGCCACCCCGGATGTTGAACACATTGATCAACAGGAATGACATCAACAGCATCATTAACAGCTGGTCGTTATTGCGTAATCCGGCCAGATGCTCACGCAGGGTAAATTTACCCATGCTGTCGAGCGAGACGCGCTCACGTACCCAGAAGAAGCAACACAGAAACATCACCACCGCCACGCTACAGAGTATCCCCACGCCGAACTGATAGCCCTGCGCGGCGTTGCCTTTGCCCAGCGTTGAGACCAGCCACGGCAAGCCGACCGAAACCAGAAAGCCCGCCATGCCGCACAACACAAAACGCCATGACTGGCAGGAGATGACTTCGCTGTGGCGGCTGGTCATGGTGTTAATCAGTGCGCAGTAAGGCACGTTAATCGCGGTGTAGCTGACAGAAAGTAAAAGATAGGTGCCGAACGCCCAGACGATTTTCATATTCATGCTGACATCGGGGACGGTAAAGGTCAGTACGCCGATGATGCCAATCGGAACCGCAATCCACAGCTGCCACGGGCGAAAGCGGCCCCAGCGGCTCTGGGTGCGGTCAGCAATGATGCCCATGACCGGATCGGATATCGCATCAAATACGCGTAATGCGATAAACAGCGTCCCGACCAGAGCGGGTGTCAGGCCGAATACATCGGTATAGAAGAATGTCAGGAAATTCATGATCAGGCAGGTGATCACGGTGCCACCGGCATCACCCAATCCGTAACCGATTTTCTCACGCAGGGAGAGTGCATCGCTCGTGGCCTGCTGCATCAGTTCGGTATGGTTAATCGGGGTAGAAGTCATTGCAAACTCCTCATCAGGTCAAAGTCCATTCCCCGCATCTGGGCGGGCTTATCAGTGGGTACGGACTTATTTTGACTGGAAAGCTACGTGCAACAAGGGCAGGGAATGGTATAAAAAGCGTGTAATTCCGACCTGATTCGCAAAGTGTGAACTGGATCGAGCACTTATGTAATTAATTGATAATAATCAATCACTAAATGGATTTTCTATCGTTATACAAGCGGAAAAGTGAATATATATGCTCGAGTTATCCATAGCATTTCCGATTCAGGTACAGAACGGCGGATTATTTATTTCACGTGGGGTGGGAAGCCATCCGGCGCGCACCCTGACCTCGTGGGAAGTGATTTTTGTCGAACGTGGCCAGCTGCAAATCCGCGAAGATGATCGCCTGTTCTCGGTGCAGGCGGGCGAGAGCTTGCTGCTGCGCCCCGGCTACTGCCATGTGGGTGAAGGCGCGTTTCCTGCTGACCTCAAGTTCTACTGGCTGCATTTTGACTGGTTGAAAGGTGTGGGTGAAAACGTCTTACATCCCGCGCACCTCGACATACCTCAGTACACGCGCGTCAGCGATCCCCAATACGTCATTTCACTGTTTCGCCAGTTTCTCAGTGAGCAGGAAAATATTCACCGCAGCATCGCGCTGGAATGTATTTTGCTGCTGATCCTGCAACAAATCGCCGCTCCCGGTCCGCAGGAAAGCGCCAGTGACAGCCCCGGTCTGGCGCTGGCATGGAAAGCCCATCAGATTATCCGTACCCAATTTCACATGCCGATTTCCACCTCGTCACTGGCAAAAGAACTTCACTGCAACGCCGACTATCTCGGGCGTGTTTACCGACGCGCTTTTCGTCTGACACTCACGGAAGCCCTCCACCGCCAGCGCGTACTAATGGCAGAGAAGCTGCTTATCTCCAATTCGTTGTCATTAACAGAAGTGGGGCAACAGTGCGGGTTCAACGACACCAGCTATTTTCGCCAGGTCTTTCGTAAACATACCGGTCTGACACCAGCAGGCTGGAAACGCCGCTATTGCAAAGAACATATCAACTCTTAAGCGCATATGAACCGACGAAAAAATGGATAATGTTATCAGGGTTATTTCTTGGGACTTAAGGAACTCCGAAGGGCCGCTGAGAACGAAAAGCAGACCCATTGCCTGCTTAGATGAGCCTCTTGAGTGAAAAGGAAAAGGTGCTTTTAATTGTAGATTGATCGATCTACAATTAATTCTCATTCTTGGGAGGATTATATGAAAGCATCTGTTGGCAGACCCAGAGAATTTGAACCTGAGATTTTTCTGAATACGGCGCTGGAATGCTTCTGGCAGAGAGGATACCGGGCAACATCAATGTCAGACCTCATGAAAGCATCTGGTCTCGCAAGCGCCAGTATTTATAAGCTCTACCCTGATAAACGCGCAATCTATCTCGCGGCGTTACAACAATATATGGATGAAGGTGTTTCGAGGGGAGAAGAGCGCGGTGCGAAATTGTCTCCAGAAAATGCATTGCGCGAAACGCTGGAATTCGTGGCCCTTTTATCATCTTCACCTGATGGAGAAAAAGGGTGTTTTACCATTGCCGCAGCCAGTGAACTGCTCCCGGGTGATACAGAGATAAGAAACAAGGTTAATATTAAATTCAATTCAATAATCAATCAGTTAGAAAGTATATTATGCAAAGGTCAGACGCAGCAGCTGTTTCGGTGCGATGAAAGTCCACGAACAATGGCCATGAGCATTTTTATGATGCTGGAAGGGATGCGAGTCTACGGAAAAATTCAACCAGACATTGACGATCTTAAGAGGTGTAACGAATTCATTGTAAGATCGGTGCTCTCAAACAGAAATGTTGATGGGAAAGACCTCTCCAGAGGGGCATAAACATGACGGAAGTGGGCACAATTGTTAGGCGTCGAAAAAGAAGGAAAACAATGGTTGTGCTCGAATGTGAAAATGGCATGGCTTTATGTGGCTTGGTCGATAACGGCAAGTTTTTCAAAAGACGCTTTCCATTTTCTCAGTTGAAAATATGTGTACCTTACTCAAACTTTTGGCCTCTCACTTGAAGCGCTGAAATGCCCCCTTTTCGTTACCTGAGGCTGACTGTCGCTCCCTGTAGCAGGCTGGTATAGGTGCAGCTAAGAAGACCGCTGTGAGCGAACAGCGGAAGCTCGCAATTGAGTCACCAAAGGTATTAATAGCATACTATGTGTTAATTAGCGGACAGCGAGCGATACCATGTCGTTATATAAAGCTCTTTACCTGACAGTTCGGTCGCCATTTATTGGCGACCGATTGGTACATCAAACCACCCTTAATTACTTGCTCAGCACTTGTCCAACATCTATTCGATTTCCATCCGGATCAGCGAAAATAAACGCCCGAATACCGTAATCTTTATCTTGTATACGTTTGATAATTTTGGCACCAATATGCTGACATTGGGAATAAAGTGCATTTGCGTCATCTACAAGAAGGTGTGCTACAGGAAAGGAAGGCGCTTTGTGCTGTGGCTGGAGAGTCAAATGTAGCTCGGCATCTTCACGCTTTAAAATCATGAAGCCCACAGGGTCTCCATTTGCAAAAACATCCTTGAAATTCAGTCCATTGACGTAGAACTCACTGGATAGCTTGATGTTTTTTACTGGTATTACGGCTGCGATACGACCAAATTTAACTGAATGCTGCATGATCAACCTCATGGTTGTTAATCAATAGCATAGCGATGGGCGGTGCCGTGGCTAAGCGACTGGGCGGTGCCAGATGATTGATAAATATATGATATTTTCTTCATAAATGAAATTCAAACTTTTAAATGAAGTGGCAAGTACTCATCCGCTAACTTTCTCTGATGATATTGACGTCCGTTTCTGGCACAGGCTGTGTGAAAACTGTTTTGGTCGCTTAATCTGTGTAAAACAGGGTTGAAAACAGCGCTCATACGTAAAATTTGGCTCAGCTAACCTGTCGATTAATTCCAAATTTTGCGCAGATGCGCGCACTTCAGTTTTAGGTCAGAGTTTTCACACAGCCTGGGCACGATGCGGTCACTCACAAAAAGGTTTGGGGCTGCTTTTAGCTGAAAGGTCAGACAGCCCTGATTTCATCACTGTCTGACTGAGAGTCACCAAATGTAAAAGGAATCAGTTCAAACCGGTCTGAGGCTGGTTTTCAGTCCAGTCGAACTCAAGTTGCCTGGCAGTTCTTTCGGCGAGCTCTCTCCCATGTAAACGTTCAACCAGGTGTAGGCTCATGTCAATGCCTGCTGAAATACCTGCTGATGAAACGATATTTCCTTCATCAACCCACCGCAAGCGCTCTGCGACTGAGATACGGGGAAACATTGCACGTAAGTCAGAAATATCTTCCCAGTGTGTTGTCGCTGATTTCCCGTCAAGCATTCCAGTTTTGGCAAGCAGGAAAGCACCAGTACATACGGAAGCGATAATCTTTACTTCTTTTGATTGCTCATCAATCCACTGAATAACATTGTTTTTTAGTAGTTCATCACTAACCACTCCCCCTGCTATAACCAGGCAGTCGAGTTGTGGGTGGCCGGATAAAGCGTAATCTGGTTTCACACTGAGCCCGGCTCTTGCAAGTACAGAATTTAAAGATTCGGCTACTGTAAAAACATTGAATAAAGGGTTTTCTCCGCCGTGTACTCGGGAGGCACAGGTAAACACCTCATAAGGGCCACAAAAATCGAGCACTTCGACATTGTCAAAGATATAAATACCTATATTCACAGTCATATGCATTAAATCCTTATAGTATGTTAATTTGTAAGCTAAATTGGATTTTTTTAGTTTTTCCAAAAAACTAAATTAGTATACTTAGTGGAAAATGACCTGCCCCCAGAATTAGATACAACCTTCAGTTAGTAATGTCGGTTGGTTTTTCTTCATATTTCCCGTTTCGCCAGCCCGCTGCAAATTCAGCCGGCGTCAGGTAATTCAGTGATGAA
>NZ_NHZE01000036.1:0-25908 GCF_002207995.1 Pantoea sp. VS1 | reverse complement strand
GATGGTGTGATTGTTGGGTGACTGGAACAGCCCGAAGCCGGCACCGCACAGCATCATGCGCCAGATAATATCGGCATCCGTGGGTTGTGCAGGCAGCAGCGCCAGCAGAAACAGCCCGGCGGCAAACAGCGCCAGCCCCAGCCCACCCAGCAGCCCGGCATGAAACTTCTCGATCAGGCGGCCGGCAATCGGTGCCATCACCATGGTAGCCAGCGGCCACGGCGTCAGCAGCAGGCCGGTTGCGACCTCATCCCGGCCCAGAACGTTTTGCAGGAAAAACGGCAGCGACACCATCGCCAGCATTTGTGCGCAGAACGAACAGATCGAAGTACCGATCGACAACGAAAACACCGGAATGCGCAGCAAATCTACTGGCAGCAGCGGCACCGGCATCGCCAGCTGACGCCGCACAAACACTACGCCGATCAGCAGCAGCGCCAGCAGCATACCCGCAATCAGCCAGCCATTTTCTCCCTGCGCGAAGCCGGTCAGCGCTGAAATCAGCAGGCCGAAAAACAGCGCATTCATGATGGCGCTCGGCACATCAAATTTCTGCTGCTTCGCTTTCTGCGTGTTATCCGGCAGGAAGCGCAGCGCCAGCCACAGCGCCACCACACCGAGCGGCACGTTAATCAGGAACAGCCATTTCCAGCTGGCGATTGAGAGAATCGCGGCCGCCACCGTGGGACCGGCGGCGCTGGAGACGGCCACGATCAGCGAGTTGATGGCCATGCCGCGTCCCAGGAAGCGCTGCGGGTAAATAATACGGATTAGCGCAGTGTTGACGCTCATCAGCGCCGCACCGCCGAAGCCCTGCAGCACGCGCGCCACGGTGAGCATATTCAGCGACGAGGAGAGGGCGCAGAACAGCGAGGTGAACACAAACAGCACCAGCCCGACCTGATAGACGCGCCGGTAGCCGAACATATCGCCAAGAAACGACAGCGACAGCAGCGAAATCACGATAGCGATTTGATAGGCGTTGACGATCCAGATCGATTCCGCCGGGCTGGCGTTCAGCTCACGCGCAATGGTCGGCAGCGCCACGTTGGCAATGGCGCCGTCCAGCACCGCCATCATGATGCCAAGCGCAATGGTAATTATTGCGCCGTAGCGCTGTGGAACGGGTAATCCATCCTGAGACACGGTAGGAGACATAAACAGGGAGAAGTGAAGTAAGTGAATATCATCATGCTAATCAATTTTCTGCCTGAAATCACCGCATTAATGGACAAAAATTACAAGTGGATGTGTCGTTGCCGCCGTCCGGCTGTAACCTCTATACTGGCGTTTTTTGCAAAAGCGTTAAGGAAGTCCCGCATGGCGAGCCGCGATAACGATAAACAGCCGGATGCCGTATCATCAGTGATGAAAGTGTTTGGCATTCTGCAGGCGCTGGGCGAAGAGCGCGATCACGGCATCACCGAGCTTTCGCAGCGGGTTATGATGTCGAAAAGCACGGTCTACCGCTTTCTGCAGACCATGAAATCGCTCGGCTACGTGGCGCAGGAGGGCGAGAGCGAAAAATATTCGCTCACGCTCAAGCTGTTTGAACTTGGCGCGCACGCGCTGCAGAACGTGGATTTAATTCGCAGCGCCGATGTGGAGATGCGCGAACTGTCGCGCCAGACCAAAGAGACCATTCATCTCGGCGCGCTGGAAGAAGACAGCATCGTCTATATCCATAAGATTGACTCGCTGTATAACCTGCGCATGTATTCGCGCATCGGCCGGCGTAATCCGCTGCACAGTACCGCCATCGGCAAAGTGCTGCTGGCGTGGCGTGAGCGCGCGGAGGTGAACGACATTCTGCGTGAAGTGGAATTCCGTCGCAGTACCGCTAACACTATCGTCAGCGCGCAGGCGCTGCTGCCGGTGCTGGATCAGGTCAGGCAACAGGGCTTTGGTGAGGATAATGAAGAGCAGGAAGCGGGGATTCGCTGTCTGGCGGTACCGGTATTTGATCGCTTCGGCGTGGTGATTGCCGGCATGAGTCTCTCTTTTCCGACGGTGCGCTTCTCCGAGCCGGCAAAAAAAGAGTATGTGGCGATGCTGCACCGTGCTGCGCGTAGGGTGTCGGAGCAAATGGGTTATTACGACTATCCGTTCTGAATCCTGCCGGGCTGACGTGCAGCCCGGCAGGCGGCTTAACTTAGTTGTCGATCACTTCGCCGCTTTTCTTCAGCAGCGGACAATCGGTGACGCCAACAATGCCGCTGTCGGTGTGCAGATACTGTGCGGTAATCATGCCGCGCGCGGTCAGGTAGCTGCACTGTAAGCCCAGCCCGGCTGCGTTTTTATTGCTGCCGGTTAACACGCCGTAGCCGGTAAACAGCATCGCCAGCCACAAGACAGCCAGTACCATCACCGCACGAATCAGTAGTTTCATTTTTATCTCCTTGTGTTACATAACGCAGCTGTTCCCGCATTGCTGCGAACTCTATAGTAGCAGCATGCCTCGCTTTTCTCGCCGGATCGATCAGAGATAACTGAAAGCGGCACGCAGGCGGGATAATCTGCTTTATCTCCGCAACCATATCTTTTCCGCGCGCAACGAGTAGAATCAGCGGCGATGTACCTGAATGATGTTTGAGGATTGATGCAGTTATGAACGAATTAGTCGCCAGTACCGGTCCGCTGTTTAACTATGGCGTGCTGGCCATCATTGTGATTGTGGCCTTTATTGCCTGGTTTTTTGTTAACCGGGCCAGCGTGCGCGCCAGTGAACAGCTTCAGCTGCTGGAAGCGCTGCTGGAAGAGCAAAAGAAACAGAACGCGCTGCTGCGCCGTATCGCTGAGGCGCAGCCGGTGGCCGAAAAAGCGCAGGATGAGCAGGATGCCGGGGATAAGCGCGACTTTATTCGCCTGATTCCGGAACGTTAAGCACACAACGGAGAGGCCATGGCCTGGCAAAATCCCTGGTATGACGCTTCGCTGGCCCATCATACGCCGCACGGCTTTCGTAACCCGGAAGAGGAGTTGCGTCAGCCTGGCGATCTACAGCGCTGGCGGCGCGAGCGTAAGCAGCAGAATCTGCCGCTGCCACCGCAGTCCGGCTATGCGGCCTTTACCGCCAGCTGGTGCCAGCAGGCCGACCTTAGCGGTGAAGATGACCGTGTCTGGTGGCTGGGCCATGCCGCGCTGCTGCTGCGTCTCAATCAGCGCTATATTCTGATCGACCCGGCGCTGTCGACACGCGCTTCGCCGCTGCAGTTTGCCGGGCCGCAGCGTAAAACCCCGGCGCCGATCAGCGTGGCGCAGCTGCCGCATCTTGATTATGTGCTGATCTCGCATAACCATTACGACCACCTTGATCGGCCTACGGTGAAACGCATCGCCCGCCGCTTTCCTGCCGCGCACTTTCTGGTGCCGCTGGGGATGGCCGACTGGTGTCGCCGGCGTGGCGTGCGCACCGTCACCGAACTGGACTGGTGGCAGCAGGTGCAACTGGACGACATCAGCTTCACAGCCGTTCCCGCGCGCCACTGGAGCATGCGCACCTTCTGGGATCGCAACCGGTCGCTGTGGTGCGGCTGGGTAGTGCGTAATGCGCAGCTCAATTTCTGGTTCTCCGGCGATAGCGGCTACAGCGATAATCTCTCTGCCATCGCGCAGCGTCTGGGGCCGTTTAATCTGGCTGCGTTGCCGATAGGTGCCTATGCACCAAAATGGTTCATGCGCGGCCAGCACATGGACCCGGATCAGGCGGTACAGCTCTGGCAGCAGATAGGGCGACCGCTGGCGATTCCCATTCACTGGGGCGTATTTGAGCTGGCGGACGAGTCGCTTGACGATCCGCCGACGGTGCTGGCGCAAGCATTGCTGCAGGCGGGCGAGGTCGATGCGCCTTTTGCCCCATGGCGAATTGGCGAGAGCCGCAGCCTGATGAATTACGATTAAGATTTATCCTAAGCCATTTTTGTTAAATGCCAGCGGCTTCCGCGCTTTTTAACATTTAATTGTTGGGTGTTTAGAAAAAAATGAGATAAATGCCAGCGTGCAGTCTGCCTATATTTGGGGCAACGGCGATTATATTTTCCTGATTTTGGTGCAAAACTATTTTTAACTTGTACTGTCAGGAATTTGTTGTACAAGATTTGAGCGCTGCGCAGTTATGTCGCTCATTGCACAACGGCCAGTGAAATAGCTTATCTGTGCCATATTAATGCAATATTTTTTGCCTAAACTTATTCAGTTTAAATGTGAAAAAGCAGCGTTTACCGCTGCGCTTGACGAAACGCGAGTCTGGCGCTAACTATACTGACGCATAGACTTTTTTTGCACACGCCGAGGCGTTGCTGTCAATAACGTTATCCACCTTTCGCTGCCGGTTTCAGGCAATTATGTGCGGCATGTCGATCACTGTTTAAAAATGGCTTGCCATTAATTAGCGGATATGTGATAACGAATCGTGGGTCAAACGAGGTACAGTTCTGTTTATGTATGGCATCTTCAGTAAAGAAGTTACGAGTAAAGACGTTGACGTTGAATACCGCTTCCTTGCCGAACCTTAAATTAGTGCCTCATTCAGTAATGTCTCTGGTTTCTCTGTAAGACTGCCTGCGGGCAATATAAACACTCTAAGGAATTTGCAAAAATGGCAAAGATTAAAGGTCAGGTTAAGTGGTTCAACGAGTCTAAAGGTTTTGGTTTTATTACTCCTGCTGACGGCAGCAAAGACGTGTTCGTTCACTTCTCTGCTATCCAGGGCAACGGTTTTAAAACCCTGGCCGAAGGTCAACAAGTTGAGTTTGAAATTCAGGACGGCCAGAAAGGCCCGGCAGCAGTTAACGTTACTGCTATCTGATTTCGTACTCAGGCTCGGTGTCATGCACCGCTGAATCGAATCTTAAAAGCCCTGCTCAATGAGCGGGGCTTTTCTTTATCCTTTCTGTTACCGGATGATCAGGGTAAACTGCGCCGCGAATCGCTAACCCGGAGTTATCTATGTCGTTGATTTGCCCACTTTGCCACCTCGCTTTGCACCTGCACGCCAGCAGTTATCGCTGTGCGTCCGGTCATCAGTTCGATCGGGCGAAAGAGGGGTACGTCAACCTGCTGCCGGTGCAGCACAAAGGTTCACGGGAACCGGGCGACAGCGCAGAGATGCTTCAGGCGCGCCGGGCCTTTCTGGATGCCGGACACTATCAGCCGCTGCGCGATCGGGTGGTGCAACGTCTGGCTCAGCCGCTCACGAACCGGCCCGCGCAGCTGCTGGATATCGGCTGTGGCGAAGGCTATTACACCGCCGCCCTGGCTGCCGCGTTGCCCGACAGCCAGCTGTACGGTCTGGATGTGGCCAAAGCCGCGGTGCGCATGGCGGCAAAGCGCTATCGCGCGGTTAACTTTTGTGTCGCCTCCAGCCAGCGCCTGCCGTTTGCTGATGGTTCACTGGACGCCATCGTGCGCATTTACGCGCCCTGTAACGAGCAGGAGCTGAGCCGCGTTATCAGGCCCGGCGGCTATTTACTGACGGTGACGCCGGGGCCGCACCATCTGCAGCAGTTTAAAGCGTTGATCTATCGCGAAGTGCAGCTGCACACGGCGGAAGAGAAAAACTATGCGGGATTTGAGCAGATCGATCAGCAAAACCTTCACTACACGATGACGCTGAACGGGGCGGAAGCGGTGAGCCTGCTGCAGATGACCCCCTTTGCCTGGCGTGCGCGTGAAGCGGTGTGGCAGCAGCTGGCCTCCAGCGCCACCTTTAGCTGTGACGCGGATTTCACCCTGACGCTGTGGCAGCGCGTTTAACGCGCCTCCACCAGCGTATGATAGATTTTCTCCAGGTCGTCGAGCTGTTTCACCGCAATCAGCAGGCGACGCTGCTCCAGCTGCATTACCAGAATGCCATCCTCTGACAGGTTCATACTCTGAATACGCCGGTAATCGATCCACACGCTGGCAAAAAACAGGCCGTCATTTTTCATCAGCAGCCGCGGGCTGCGGATCCAGAACAGCCAGATAGCCATAAAGCACAGCACCATTAGCAAAGTGGTGGTGAGCTGCGGGCCATGATGGCTGACGTTGTTCCACAGCAGAATCAGTAGCAGCACGATAAAGATGCCGCTGTCGATTTTATGGCGGCGGCGCAGGGTGACGCGCAGTCGGGTCGGTCCATTGCGGCGGGGCAGGATGACATCGTCGTAAATCGCAAACAGGGCGAGAGCGGCGATCAGCAGGGCAATCAGGGCGTCAGTCAGTGACATACAGGCTTCTTCCTCAACCGAAGTGACCTCAGCGTTGGCGCTCAGGTCACGCCGTTCAAAAAACGCCGGGAGTCTGACTCCCGGCGGTGAGATTACAGACCGAGCAGGCCGATCCAGTAACCAAAGATACCGATGGCAAAGAAGCCAACGATGATCCACAGCGCGTTAACTTTACGGCGCAGCAGCCACATACAGCCAAAGGTCAGCAGCAGTGGAATCAGGCCGGGCATCAGCTGGTCGAGAATCGACTGCACGGTGGTGACCGTGGTTTTGCCGGTCTGGTCGGTGATGCGGGATACCACCAGCGGCACGTTGACGTGTGTCCACTTGTTGACCAGCGCTCCCATGACAAACAGGCCGAGTATTGATGCCCCCTCGGTAAGTTTTTGCAGGAAGCCCCCGCCCATATCGCTGACGATATCCACCCCTTTGCGATAGCCATAAGCCACGCCGTAATAGCGGGTCAGCATGCGCGCAATGTTAAACAGGAAGAAGAACAGCAGCGGACCGAGCAGGCTGCCGCTCATCGCGATACCGGCACCCAGTGCGGCGAATACCGGACGCACGGTCCCCCAGAAAATCGGGTCGCCCACGCCAGCCAGCGGGCCCATCAGACCCACTTTGATGCCGTTAATGGCACCGTCATCGATCGCTGCACCGTTGGCGCGCTGCTCTTCCATTGCCATGGTCACGCCGAGCACCGGCGCTGCCACGTAAGGATGGGTGTTGAAGAACTCAAGGTGTCGCTTAATCGCCTGCTTGCGCTCGTCGTTGTTTTCCGGATACAGGCGACGGATCACCGGCACCATTGAGAAGCAGAAGCCCAGCGCCTGCATGCGTTCAAAGTTCCACGAACCCTGAAACAGGTTGGAGCGCAGGAACACACCGCGCACGTCACCGGGGGTGAGTTTCTTTGGAGTATTGGTTGTATCTACCATGATGTCACCTGTTCCTAGTCGAGTTCGTTGTCGAGGTCGTTGTTAGCCGGGCCCGCCGAGGCAGCGCCTGCGACGCGGTTGTATTTTGGCGCCAGCTGGATATACAGCACCGCCATTACCACGCCAATCACGCCCAGCGCCACCAGGTTGAAGTTGGTGAACGCGGCGGTGACAAAGCCAAGATAGAAGAACGGCATCAGGTAACCAGCACGCATCATGTTGATTACCATCGCGTAACCGACCACCACGATCATGCCGCCGGCGATGTTCAGACCATTGGTGACCACTTCCGGAATTGAACTCAGCAGGCTGTGCACCGCGCTGGTACCGACCGAGACCGCCACAATCAGCGCCGGGATAGCGATACGCATCGCCTGCAGCAGCAGGGCAGAGACGTGGATCCACGAAATCGCCGTCAGGTTGCCTTTCTCCGCAGCTTTATCCGCGGCGTGCTGGAAGGCGACAGTGATGGTGCGCACGATGATGGTCAGCACCTGACCGGCTGCGGCCAGCGGGATGGCCAGCGCAATACCGGCACCGACGCTTTGACCACCGGCAATGACCAGAATGGTGGAGATGATGGAAGCCAGCGCCGCATCCGGTGCCACTGCCGCACCGATGTTCATCCAGCCCAGCGCGATCATCTCCAGCGTACCGCCGATGATGATGCCGGTTTTCATATCACCCAGTACTGCACCAATCAGGGTACAGGCCACCAGTGGCCGGTGGAACTGGAACTCATCGAGAATCGATCCCATCCCGGCAATACAGGCCACAATAAATATCAACACTATTTGTAGCGAGGTTATTTCCATTGCATTTTTCCTCAGCAAGATCAGAACTTTTTGCCCACGCGCGCAGGCACAGGCGAATCAGGCATTGACCTTCGCAATCAGGTCCATCATTTTCAGTTTCGGGTCGTTGGAGACTTTACGCACTTCCAGTTCGATACCGCGCTCATTCAGCTTGCGGAAGGCAGCGATGTCCTTCTCATCCACCGACACCGCGTTATTAACCTGCGTTTTCCCCTGACGGAAGGCCATGCCGCCGATATTTACCGACTTGATATCCACGCCTTGCTCTACCACGCGCTCAACATCGGTCGGATTGGTAAACAGCAGCATCACGCGATCGGAACCGTACTTCGGGTTGTTCCACACGCGGATCATCTTGGCGATATCCACCACGTGGGCGGTTACGCCCGGCGGCGCCACCTGAGTAAGCAGGGTTTTGCGTACGTGATCGTTGGCCACTTCATCACTGACGACGATGATGCGCGTCACGTTGGTCTCTTTGGTCCAGCGCGTGGCCACCTGGCCGTGGATCAGACGGTCATCGATACGGGCCAGGCCAATTTTCATGTGCTCGCCCGGCGCCAGCGGTTTCTGCGGCTGGGCAGTGGCTTTCGGGGCCGGTGCGGCCGCGGCCGGCGCGGCGGATTCGGTTTTGAGCGCTTTCACCCCCTCGCGGCCGGCCTCGACGGCGATACGGATCAGCTCTTCCAGCGATGGATCGTCATCGCGCCCCATCAGGGTTTCCACCAGCATGGGAATGTTGACCCCGGCAATAACGTCATAGCCCGGTTTATCCACCACGATGCGGCTGGCGGCGTTAAACGGACTGCCGCCCCAGGTGTCCACCAGAAACAGCACGCCTTTCGACGTGTCGAGTCGGGCGAGCTGCGCCTGATATTTTTCGATTAGCGTTTCTGCATTTTCGCCGGGTACGAAATCAATCCATCCGACATTTTCCTGCTCGCCCAACAGCATTTCTGCTGTTTTCAGCAGCTGTTCTGCCGCCCAGCCATGTGTACCAATTACAAGCGCAATGGTCACTTGCTACCTCCGTTCGCATGAGAGTTCCCGACCATGGCCGGGAATCATTGAGAATTACCGTTGTTATTTTCTGTGGATCGCCCGGGACTAAAATGAAGAAAGTCATCAGGAAAAGGCCCAAAACATTCCGCGATTCAGCAGTAAGGTCGCGATTTATTTTAGTGAGCGAAAAAATAAAATATGTGACGTTGCTCTGCTATTCAGAGCGTACCGGCGGCAACGGGCATTTTTATAGCAGTTTCTTGCGCTGGCGCAGTTATTTGTAAATGTAAGAAAATTTTTTGACGTTGTTGATGTAACTGATACATTAGCTTTCTGTTTATTACTCAGGAGTACCGGGCTTTAGCTCACCTATATGGACCGTCACCGACGTCGCTTCACTTGTTCCCCGCGCTGCTCAGCGCGCACCCTGACACCTGCCGGTGTTGCCTCATCCGTTAACGCTCTCTCGTCTCGCCTTCCGGCGCAGGCTCAGTTGCGTTCGCCCTTACGTTTAGCAAGGAGTCATTGATGGAATTTCTCTTCGACCCCTCAATCTGGGCGGGTTTACTGACGCTGATCGTGCTGGAGATTGTGCTCGGCATCGACAACCTGGTGTTTATCGCCATTCTTGCCGACAAGCTGCCACCGAAACAGCGTGATAAAGCGCGCCTGATTGGTCTGTCGCTGGCGCTGGTAATGCGCCTCGGCCTGCTGTCGCTGATCTCCTGGATGGTGACGCTGACGCGACCCCTATTCAGCGTAGGCGATTTCAGCTTTTCCGGACGAGATTTAATTCTGTTGATTGGTGGTTTGTTCCTGTTGTTTAAGGCCACCATGGAACTGCACGAGCGGCTGGAAAACCGTGGCATGGAGCATCAGGGCAACAAAGCCTATGCCAGCTTCTGGGCGGTCGTGACGCAGATTGTGGTGCTGGACGCGGTGTTCTCCCTGGATGCGGTGATTACCGCCGTCGGTATGGTGAACCATCTGCCGGTGATGATGACGGCGGTGGTGATTGCCATGGGCGTGATGCTGCTGGCCTCAAAACCGCTGACCCGCTTCGTCAACGCGCACCCAACGGTGGTGGTGCTGTGTCTGAGCTTCCTGCTGATGATTGGTCTGTCGCTGGTGGCGGAAGGCTTTGGTTTCCATATTCCGAAAGGTTATCTGTACGCGGCGATTGGCTTCTCGATTCTGATCGAGCTGTTCAATCAGATTGCGCGCCGGAACTTTATCCGTCATCAGGCGCACCGTCCGATGCGTGAACGTACCGCCGAAGCGATTCTGCGTCTGATGGGCGGGCGCCAGCGTAACCAGCCGGCGCATACCGAAGAAGCGTCGCTGACCGAAGCGATGCCGCAGGAAGCGTTTAAAGACGAAGAGCGTTACATGATTAACGGCGTGCTGACGCTGTCACAGCGTTCGATTCGCAGCATCATGACGCCGCGCGGCGATATCTCATGGGTTGACGTCTCGCGTCCGCTGGATGAGATCCGCATTCAGCTGCTGGATACGCCTCACAGTCTGTTCCCGGTGTGTCGTGGCGAGCTGGATGAGATCATCGGCGTGGTGCGCGCGAAAGAGTTGCTGGTGGCGCTGGAGCACGGTATGGATGTCGCGACCTTCGCGGCCAACACGCCGCCGATTGTGGTACCGGAAACACTGGATCCGATTAACCTGCTGGGCGTATTGCGTCGCGCTAAAGGCAGCTTCGTCATCGTTACCAACGAGTTTGGCGTGGTGCAGGGCCTGATTACGCCGCTGGACGTGCTGGAAGCGATTGCCGGTGAGTTCCCGGACGAAGACGAAACGCCGGATGTGGTGGCGGATGGCGACGGCTGGCTGGTGAAGGGCGGTACCGATCTGCACTCGCTGCAGCAGCTGCTCGACCACCATGAGCTGGTCGATCCGGATGAAGATCACGCGTCGCTGGCCGGCCTGCTGATTGAGCAGAAGGGGCAGTTGCCGCTGCCGGGCGAGATTATCGATTTGCCACCGCTGCACTTCCAGATTATCGAAGCCACGGATTACCGTATCGATCTGGTGCGCGTCACTAAAGACAAGCCGCACCATGACGAGGAAGAGGGCGACGCCTGATGTCGTCCGGCATCAGGCGCCCAGCTGCGCCTGATGCTGCGCCAGCCATTGCGGAAAGTCCTCAATCGGCATCGGGCGCGCATAGTAGTAACCCTGCAGATGATCCACGCCGCGCTCGCGCAGATAATGCGCCTGCTCGGCGGTTTCCACCCCCTCCGCGACCAGCGCAATATTCAGCCGCTGCGCCAGTGAAATCACCATATCCGTTACCGTGGCGTTGATCGCGTCAGTGCCAATCGCGGCGGTAAAGATTTTATCGATTTTCAGTACGTCCGGCTTCAGGTCTTTCAGATAGGCCAGCGAACTGTGGCCGGTACCGAAATCGTCAATCGCCAGCCGCACGCCAATTTCATGCAGCTGCGCCACGACCGTCTGGTCGATGACCGGCAGCGCATCGCGCTCGGTCAGCTCCACCACCAGTTTCGGCAGGGGATTGGCGGGCCACCAGTAGCGCTGTAAATCCTCAACAATCAGGCGATCGTGGAAGTGGCTGGCCGCGACGTTAATCGCGATATGGAAAGCCGGGCACTGTGGCAGATTAGGCAACTCCGCGACGACTCTGGCAATCACAAAGCGCGTCAGCGGTGCAATCAGGTTCTGGCGTTCGGCCAGCGGAATAAATACGTCCGGGGCAATCCAGCCCTGACGCGGATTGTGCCAGCGCAGTAGCAGCTCGATACCATCGCAGTCGCCGCTGCGGGCATTGATCAGCGGCTGGCAGTAGACCATAAATTCGTTGGCGGTGATGCCATAGCTGATTTGCCAGCTCAGGCTCATGCGATTGGCAGTGGCCAGCCAGACGATATAGCCCAGCAGCAGGCTCAGCAGCACTGCCAGCGGCAGCTGAGACGGCAGAGTATTGAGCGCCAGTCGCGCCGGGGACGGGCCGTACAGCGTAATGCTGTAGGGATAACGCAGCGAGGCCTGATCGTACGCCACTTCGTCATCGGACGGCACGGTATGCTCGATCAGCGGATTACCGTACTCAAGGCTCTGTCCGCCTACGTTAAAGATCGCGCGCTCCACCCACGGCAGCTGCGGCTCCAGCAGATAGTTGGTCATCAGTTCAATGTTGATGATCTGCAGCAGGCCGTCCTGGTTATCCAGTGACTTTGGCGTCCACAGCAGCAGCACCGGTGAACCTTTCAGCAGGTAGTCGTCGGTAGACAGCATCATGCGCTGGTTGTTGATCGCCAGCTCGGGATAGGTCTGGCTGAACGAGATGTGGCGCGGGCCATAAATACTCGAACAGTAGATGGTATCGTCCTGCACCAGCAGCACGGTACGCACGGTTTGCAGCGCCGCGATCTTCTCAATCAGCGGATAGCGCACCTGCGTGCAGGGCACGCCCACCAGCCCCAGCGTGTTGTTGGCGGAGACGTCCAGCGGCGAAAACATGCGGTCAAAGCGCTCAATCGCGCGGGTGGCAAAGTTAAGGGACTGCTGCTCAATGCGTGACTTCTCTTCAATGTAGCGAAAAGTCAGCGTAAGAATGAGAACCAGCGACGCGATCACCAACGCAATAAGCAGGCGCTTACGGCGAAATTGACCCACAAATTGCTGGGGAAGGAGCATCAGTAACCACCTTGCTAAGACAAAGAATGAGACCAAATTAACGTGAAGGTTATCGGCATGGCGGCGGCCAAATTTAGCGCGGCTGGAGAAAAAAAGCGGCACTAAAAAATCGCGCGACCGGTAGAGGTCGCGCGCAAAAATAATGTATCTGGTTTGATAACGCGGAGGTAGAGGCCATTGCAGAAATAATGGCCGATCGCTGCAATTGTCAGCAGCGAAATGAGACGTTGCCGGTCAGTCGCACTGCACCTTGATCGCCAGACCGCCGCGCGAGGTCTCACGATATTTAGCGTTCATGTCTTTGCCGGTCTCGTACATCGTCTCGATCACCTTATCCAGCGATACGCGCGGCTCGCTGGTGCGGCGCAGCGCCATCCGTGCGGCGTTGATCGCCTTGACGGAGGCAATGGCGTTGCGTTCAATGCACGGCACCTGCACCTGACCAGCGACCGGATCGCAGGTCAGTCCGAGGTTGTGTTCCATGCCGATTTCAGCGGCAACACACACCTGCTCCGGGCTGGCTCCCAGCAGTTCAGCGAGGCCAGCGGCGGCCATTGAGCAGGCCACGCCCACTTCGCCCTGGCAGCCGACTTCGGCACCGGAAATCGAAGCGTTCATTTTGTACAACACGCCAATCGCGCCCGAGGCGAGGAAGTAGCGGATAAAGATATCCGGCGTGACCGTTTCGATGAAGTGATCGTAATACGCCAGCACCGCTGGCACGATGCCGCAGGCACCGTTGGTCGGTGCGGTGACCACACGACCACCGGCCGCATTCTCTTCATTCACCGCCAGCGCAAACATATTGACCCAGTCGATGACGTTCATCGGATCGTTGGAGTGTTTGGTCGAGGAGACCAGCAAACGTCGCAGCGACGCCGCCCGACGCGGCACGCGCAGCGGGCCCGGCAGCACGCCTTCGGTATTCAGGCCACGATCGATACACGCCTGCATGGTTTGCCAGATGTTGCCAAAATAGGCGTAAATCTCGTCACGGCTGTGCAGCGCCAGCTCGTTTTTCATCACCAGCCCGGAAAGCGACATGCCGGTATCGCGGCAATGACTGAGCAACTCTTTGGCTGAATGGAACGGGTAGGGTACGGCGACCTCATCCAGCACGGACTGACCAAAGTGCGCTTCGTCGACAATAAAGCCGCCGCCAATCGAGTAATAGGTTTTGCGCTCAAGCAGACGATCGCCGGCAAAAGCGTACAGGGTCATGCCGTTTTCATGCAGCGACAGGTTTTCGCTGCGGAAGACCATGCCGCCGTCACGCGGGAAGTCGACCTCGCGCGCGCCCTGTGCCAGCAGCAGCCGCTCACGCGTTTCGACATCTTTGATAAACGCCGGAATGCTGTCGATGTCGACGCTGGCAGGCTCAAAGCCGGCCAGACCCATAATGATGGCAATGTCGGTGTGGTGTCCTTTACCGGTGAGCGATAGTGAGCCGTAGACGTCCACCGCCACGCGCGTCACGTCCTGCAGCTTGCCCTGTTCGATCAGCAGATCAACAAACTGCTTGCCCGCTTTCATCGGGCCAACGGTATGCGAACTGGACGGGCCGATACCCACTTTGAACATGTCAAAAACACTTATCACCGGTGACGCTCCTCACAAATCTTCTTTTCTACGGCGCAGGCCGTTAATGCGGCTAATAGTAATCGCCAGCGGGCGGCAGCGAGCAGCTTTTCGCATGAAATAAACTAATTATAAACCACAGAAATAGTTATCCGTATCCCCGGATGTGAACGGGATCAATTTTTCGGCCAGGGTGAAACGGGACGGGGGATCAGGGCAGGGCGATCTGCTGGCCGAGCGCGCGCAGGATACCGGCGGTCATGCCCCAGATAAAATAATCTTCATACCACGACAGCCACACCTGGTGCTGGCGATGACCGCGGCGCAGCGTCAGTCCGCTGTAGCGCCCCAGCCGCAGCGCCTCTGCGAGCGGCATGGAAAAGGCGCTTTCAACTTCATCCGGGTTGAGCCGCAGCGGTAAGTGCGGCGGAATGATACCGACCACGGGCGTGACGGCGAAACCGGTACTGCTGGTGACTGGCGGTAACACGCCGACCACCCGCACCTGCTGCGGTGCGATGCCTACTTCTTCCTGCGCTTCACGCAGCGCGGTGGCGATCAGCGAATCGTCAGTGGCATCCATCATGCCGCCGGGGAACGCCACCTGCCCGGCGTGTTTGCGCAGCAGCGCGGAGCGGCGGGTCAGCAGCAGTTCGGGCTGGTCGCCATCAATCACCGGTACCAGCACCGCGGCACGGCGTCCGCTGATCACGCTGTGCGCGGTCGCCAGCGGCGGCTGCAACACAAAGCGACTGAGAAACTGCGCCAGCGTCAGCTCCATATCACGCTTCATCACGCAGACAGGGCAGAATACGGTTGAGCTTGTGCAGTGTCTCCTGATATTCCGCCTCAGCCTCGCTGTCAGCCACCAGGCCACCGCCCGCCGCGCAGTACAGCTGCTGATTTTCGGCAATCAGCGTGCGGATGGTAATGCTGCTGTCCATACGCCCGCACAGGCTGATGTAGCCGATACTGCCGCACCACGCATTGCGCCGCTGCGGTTCGAGTTCCTCGATAATCTCCATGGCGCGGATCTTGGGCGCGCCGGTAATGGAGCCGCCGGGGAAACAGGCGCGCAGCAAATCGGTAGCGGAGAGCGCGTCTGGCAGTCTGGCCCGCACCGTGCTCACCAGGTGATGCACCGCCGGGAACGGCTCCACTACGAACAGCTCCGGCACGCTGACGCTGCCCGGCTCGGCGACGCGGCCAATATCATTACGCAGCAGGTCCACAATCATCAGGTTTTCCGCCCGATCTTTTTCGGCGCTGGCCAGTTTCTCCGCCTGCAACCGATCGGCCTGCGGATCGGCCAGACGCGGCAGCGTGCCTTTAATCGGCCGGGTTTCAATCTGCTGCTGCTGCAGCGAGAGAAAACGCTCCGGCGACAGGCTCAGCACGGCACTGTGCGGCAGACGAAGGAAGGCGCTGAACGGCGCGCGGTTGGCGCGGTTGAGACGTAAAAACGCCTGCCACTCATCGCCGCGATAGCTGGCCTGAAAACGCTGCGCCAGATTAACCTGGTAGCAATCGCCCGCCTGGATGTAGGCCTGCACCGCCTGGAAACGCGCGGCGTACTGCGCATAGCTCATATTGGCCTGCCAGTCGCTGGTCAGGGCAAAGGGTTTGGGCTGCGGCACCGCCAGCGCCTGTAGCCACTGCCAGCGCTGCTCCGCGTCGTGCAGGGCAATCAGCGTCAGCGTCTGGCGATGATGATCGGCAATCAGCGCCCAGTCATAAATGCCCACCGCCATATCCGGCGTGTGTAAATCCTGCTGCGCCCGCTGCGGCAGCGTTTCGAAACGGCGACCGAGGTCATAACCAAACAGACCCAGCGCGCCGCCCTGGAACGGCAGATTCGCATCAAACGCCGGCCGGATGCCCAGCGCGTCCAGTTGCTGCTGCACCAGCTGCAGCGGATCGGCGGTGGAGTGGCTGATGCCGGTGCCGTCGTCGATGGCGGTGCTGTCACCGCGCGTCGTCAGTGTCACCCGCGGGTCGGCGGTGAGGATATCGAAACGGTTATCCGCGTGCTCGGCGTGACCAGAGGTCAGCAGCATCGCCCACGGACGGTGCGCCAGCGTGGAAAAACGGTGTAAAAGTGTATCGGGCGTATACTGTAGCGAGAGGGTTTTCACGTTCGTTTGGCTAAATCAGTTCAGCAGGCAGGCGCGTAGCCTGGCATATTTTTTTGCTGCTGGCACCTGTTTGTTCGGCGTGGAATAATGCGTCCCCCCATTACAGGAGTGCATCATGTTTTCAGGTCTTCCGGCTTTATCGCACGAACAGCAGCAGCAGGCAGTGGAACGTATTCAGGAACTGATGGCCGGCGGCATGTCCAGCGGGCAGGCGATTGCGCAGGTGGCGCAGGAAATTCGCCAGAACCATCAGGGCGAAGCAATTCGGGCGCGCTTCGAAGAGGACGAAGACGACGAATAGCGCCCGGCGAGCGTTATAGCGCGGCGATGATTTTGATTTCCACTTTATAGCGCGGATTCATCAGGCCGGCCTGCACCGTGCAGCGTACCGGCGCATTACCCGGCGAGACCCACGCATCCCAGGCGCGGTTCATCGCGGCAAAGTCCTCTTTGTCTACCAGGAAAATGGTAGCGTCGAGAATTTTGCTTTTATCCGAACCCACGCGCGTCAGGATGCGGTCAATCACCGCCAGCGCGTTGGCGGTCTGCGCTTCCGCATCGTCATCCAGATTCTCCGGCACGCTGGTGTAATACACGGTCTGGTCATGTACAACCGCTTCGGACATGCGGTGCTCGGCATCAATACGCGTAATGGTCATGCTGTTCTCCTTTATTTTTGCTGCGTTAGCCTGCCATATCCCATGGCCGGCTGTCATCTGTTGTGGTCGCCTGCGGTGAATCCTGACATAATTACAGTAGTTTTAAGAGCAATCGGTGAGGATGTGTGGCAGACGATTTTGCAGCGGATGGCGCGTTAGCGCAGGCGATTCCCGGCTTTAAGCCGCGCGCGGCACAGCGCGAAATGGCGCAGGCAGTGAGCGAAGCGGTGCAGCAGGCGGGCGAGCTGGTGGTCGAGGCCGGCACCGGCACCGGTAAAACTTATGCTTATCTGGCACCGGCGTTGCGGGCGAAGAAAAAAGTCATTGTGTCGACCGGTTCCAAAGCGTTGCAGGATCAGCTCTACAACCGCGATCTGCCGACCATTGCCCGCGCCCTGGCGTTCAGCGGCAAAACCGCGCTGCTGAAAGGGCGCTCCAACTATCTGTGCCTGGAACGGCTGGAGCAGCAAAATCAGACCGGCGGCGATCTCAGCGTGCAGGCGCTCGGCGATCTGATTAACGTGCGCAGCTGGTCTTCGGAGACCGTTGATGGCGACGTCAGCAGCTGCGCCGGCGTCGCGGAAGACAGCCCGATCTGGCCTTACGTTACCAGTACCAACGATAACTGCCTCGGCAGCGATTGCCCGCTGTATAAAGATTGCTTCGTGGTGAAGGCGCGCAAAAAAGCGATGGATGCGGATGTGGTGGTGGTGAACCATCACCTGTTTCTCGCCGACCTGGTGGTCAAAGAGGGGGGATTTGGCGAGCTGATCCCGGAAGCCGACGTGATGATCTTCGATGAAGCGCACCAGCTGCCGGATATAGCCAGCCAGTATTTTGGCCAGCAGCTGTCGAGCCGGCAACTGCAGGATCTCGCCAAAGACATTATCCTTGCCTACCGCACCGAGGTGCGCGATGTGCAGCAGCTGCAGAAATCCGCCGACCGGCTGGCGCAGTGCGCACAGGATTTTCGCCTGACGCTGGGCGAGCCCGGTTTTCGCGGCAATCTGCGCGATCTGCTGAGCGACAACAACATCATGCGCATGTTTACGCTGCTGGATGATGCGCTCGAGCTGTGTTACGACGTGATTAAGCTGTCGCTGGGCCGTTCCGCGCTGCTGGATGCTGCCTTCGAGCGTGCCGCGCTGTATCGCACCCGGCTCAAGCGTTTACGTGCGATTGATGAACCGGGCTTCAGCTACTGGTACGAATGCAGCAGCCGGCACTTTACGCTGGCGCTGACGCCGCTGTCGGTCGCGGAGCGCTTCCGCGAAGTGATGGACGGACGCAAAGCGGCGTGGGTGTTTACCTCGGCGACGCTGGCGGTCAACGAACAGATGAGCCACTTCGCCAGCCGGCTCGGCGTGGATAATGCCCGCACCCTGATCCTCGAAAGTCCGTTTGATTATGCGCAGCAGGCCTTGCTGTGCGTACCGCGCAACATGCCGGAACCCAACTATCCTGGCGGTGCGCGTCAGCTGGCACGCATGATGAAACCGCTGATTGAAGCCAACAAAGGGCGCTGCTTCTTCCTGTGCACCTCGCACAAAATGATGCGCGAGCTGGCGGCGGAGTTCCGCGCCTCCATGACCTTACCAGTGCTGTTGCAGGGCGAAACCAGCAAAGGCCAGCTGCTCAAACAGTTTCTTGATGCTGGCAACGCACTGCTGGTGGCCACCAGCAGCTTCTGGGAAGGCGTTGACGTGCGCGGTGATGCGCTGTCGCTGGTGATCATCGACAAGCTGCCGTTTACCTCGCCGGAAGATCCGCTGCTGAAGGCGCGCATGGAGGATTGCCGTCTGCGCGGCGGCGATCCGTTCAACGATGTGCAGCTGCCGGACGCGGTGATCACCCTGAAGCAGGGCGTGGGCCGTCTGATTCGCGATACCGACGATCGCGGTGTGCTGGTGATTTGTGACCAGCGGCTGGTGTCGCGTCCGTATGGCGGTCTGTTCCTTAATAGCCTGCCGCCGACACCGCGCACCCGCGATTTACAGCGTGCGATTGACTTTGTGCGTCCGCCAGAGCAGCACTAATTTGTGCCAGGCTGTGGTAAGATGCGCGCCATTTTGATTCTCTGAGGTTGTTATGTCCGCCCGAATTTTAGCCCTGGACACCGCGACAGAAGCCTGTTCTGCCGCGCTGCTGAATCAGCAGCAGATCGATGCCCGCTTCGAAATCGCGCCCCGCGATCATACTCAACGTATTCTGCCGCTGGTGCAGGAATTGCTGCAGGCGCAGTCGCTGGCGCTGAGCGCGCTGGACGCACTGGCGTTTGGCCGCGGGCCCGGCAGTTTTACCGGCGTGCGCATCGGCATTGGCATCGCGCAGGGCCTGGCGCTGGGCGCAAATCTGCCGATGATTGGCGTATCCTCGCTGGCCACCATGGCGCAGGGTGCCTGGCGTTTGACCGGGGCAACGCGCGTGCTGGCGGCGATTGATGCGCGCATGGGTGAAGTCTACTGGGCTGAGTATCAGCGTGATGAGCAGGGCGAGTGGCAGGGCGCTGAGAGCGAAGCCGTACTCAAGCCGGAAGCGGCACAGGCGCGCATCGCGCAGCTGAGCGGCGAGTGGGCCACTGTCGGCACCGGCTGGCAGGCTTATCCGCAGCTGCTGGCTGGCACGACCGGGGCACAACTGCTGACCACCACGGTCACGCTGCCTGCCGCAGAAGATATGCTGCCGCTGGCGCTCAGCGCCTGGCAGCGCGGCGATAGCGTGGCGGTGGAAAATGCTGAGCCGGTTTATCTGCGCAATGAAGTGGCATGGAAAAAATTGCCGGGACGCTAGGCGCCCACGCAACTTATTTTTGCGCCTTCAGTCTAACGGAGAAATAACAGGAGAAGTGCTATGCCAATTAGTCGTAAAGGGATGTCTGGCGCTCTGTTAGCCTGTGCGCTGTTGCTCAGCGGCTGCGTGTCAGTGCCGGATGCCATTAAAGGGAGTTCTCAGCTTCCACAGCAGGATTTATTACGCGTGATGAATGCGCCGCAGCTGTATGTCGGCCAGGAGTCGCGCTTCGGCGGCAAAGTCGTGAAGGTAACTAACCTCAACGGCCTGACCCGGCTGGAAATTGCTACTCAGCCGCTGGATGACAGCGCGCGACCGCGCCTCGGTGCTGCCTCCATTGGCCGCATTTACGCGGACATTCATGGTTTTGTTGATCCGATCGACGTCAATAATCAGTACGTCACGGTGTTGGGCAACATCAAAGGCACCGAGAAAGGGGAAATTGGCAAAGCCAGTTACAACTTTGTGGTGATTGATGTGCGCGGTTATCAGCGCTGGCATCTGACTCAGCAGGTGATGACACCGCCGCAGCCGATCGATCCGTGGATTTGGTACGGGCCGACGCGTCGCCATCCCGGCTATTGGGGGCCTAACCCCTACTGGGGCATGAACACCGGCGGTCCGGCGCAGGTTGAGACCATTCTTACCGAATAGCGCTAAACAGGTTTTTTTACGGCCCGGTCGCGGTGCTCGCGAACGGGCCTTTTTATTGGGCGCGCAACCGATGCGCGAAATTTAGTGATGCGCCTCGCAACCTGAAAATGCCGGAACAGGCAAACTGGTACAATCAGTTAAAATATTGTTAACAACACTGATTGCAGAGGCGGCGATGGCTACGCAACAAGAATATCGGGGTGAATCTTTGAACAAGGTTTGGCTGAAACGCTATCCGCCAGATGTACCAGCGGAAATTAACGCAGACCGTTATCCCTCTTTGGTCGATCTTTTCGAACACGCAGCGCAACGTTATGCCGATCAGGTGGCTTTCATTAACATGGGCCAGCCAATGACTTACCGCCAGCTGGAGCAGCAGAGCCGTGCTTTTGCGGCCTGGCTGCAACAGGGATTAGGCTTGCAGCAGGGCGATCGCGTCGCGCTGATGATGCCGAATCTGCTGCAGTATCCGGTGGCGCTGTTTGGCGTCCTGCGTGCCGGTATGGTGGTGGTGAATGTTAACCCGTTGTACACGCCGCGTGAGCTGAAGCACCAACTTAATGACAGCGGTGCCAGTGCGATTGTCATTGTCTCCAACTTCGCCCATACGCTGGAAAAAGTGGTCGCGGAGACCCCGGTTAAGCACGTGATGCTGACGCGCATGGGCGATCAGCTGGCGCCAGTGAAAGCCACGCTGGTGAACTTCGTCGTTAAATATGTGAAAAAGCTGGTACCGAAATACCATCTTCCAGGGGCGGTACCGTTTCGTCATGCGCTGCAGCAGGGCGAGCAGATGAGCTATCATCGTCCTGTGATCAGTAATCAGGATCTGGCATTTCTGCAGTACACCGGTGGCACTACCGGCGTGGCGAAAGGCGCCATGCTGACCCACGGCAACATGCAGGCTAATCTGGAGCAGACCAAAGCCACCTACGGTAAATTGCTGCGCGCCGGTCAGGAGCAGGTGGTGACTGCGCTGCCGCTTTATCACATCTTTGCCCTGACGGTGAATTGTCTGCTGTTCCTCGACCTGGGCGGCACCAACCTGCTGATTACCAACCCGCGTGATATTCCCGGCTTCGTTAAAGAGCTGAGCAAATTTCCCTTTACCGCCATCACCGGTGTTAATACGTTGTTCAACGCCCTGCTGAACGATGCCAATTTTAACCAGCTGGACTTCTCCACGCTGCGTCTGTCTGCCGGCGGCGGTATGGCGGTGCAGAAAGCGGTGGCCGAGCGCTGGGAGAAACTCACCGGGCACTATCTGCTGGAGGGCTACGGACTCACCGAATGCTCACCGCTGGTGTCGGTTAATCCGTATGATATTACCTGCCACACCGGCAGCATCGGTTTGCCGGTTCCGTCCACCGACGTGCGTATTGTCGATGATGAAGATCGCGACGTACCGCCCGGTGAACCGGGTGAACTGTGCATCCGCGGGCCGCAGGTCATGATTGGCTACTGGCAGCGACCGGATGCCAGCGAGGAAGTACTGAAAAATGGCTGGCTGCACACCGGTGATATTGTTACCGTGGACGCGGAAGGGTTTATCCGCATCGTCGATCGTAAAAAAGACATGATTCTGGTGTCCGGCTTTAACGTGTATCCTAACGAAATCGAAGATGTGCTGATGCAGCACGCCAAGGTGCGCGAAGCGGCGGCGATTGGCGTGCCGAGCGATCTCTCTGGCGAAGCAGTGAAAGTGTGCATCGTGAAAAAAGATCCGTCGCTGACGAAAGAGGAAGTGCTGGATCATTGTCGCCGTCAGCTCACCGGCTATAAAGTGCCGAAGATTATCGAGTTTCGTGATGAGCTGCCGAAGACCAACGTCGGTAAAATTTTACGTCGCGAATTGCGCGACGAGGCGAAGCGCGAAGCGTAGTACTGGCTTCCGCTGAATGCTCAGGTTAACGCCGGCACCGTCCGGCGTTTTTATTGCTTTTAACATGGAGCGCTGTGCGAGGTTTGCCGCAGCGAGAAAGACAACGTGAATTACACCCTGATCGACCACAATGACCAGCTGGCCGCCGTATGCCAGCAGGCCCGTCAGCATCGCGCCGTGGCGCTGGATACCGAATTCGTGCGCACCCGCACGTACTATCCGCAGCTTGGCCTGATCCAGCTCTTCGATGGCGAGCAACTGGTTCTGATCGATCCGTTAACCATCAGCGACTGGGCACCGTTTATTGCGCTGCTGCAGGATCGTCAGCTGACCAAGTTCCTGCACGCCGGCGGGGAAGACCTCGAAGTCTTCCTGCATCGTTTCGGCTGTCTGCCGGAGCCGATGATCGATACGCAGATTCTGGCCGCTTTCGCCGGGCAGCCGCTGTCGTGGGGCTTTGCCGCGATGGTCAATCATTTCAACCAGATTGAGCTGGATAAGAGCGAAGCGCGCACCGACTGGCTGGCGCGTCCGCTTACCGAGCGGCAGTGCCAGTACGCTGCGGCCGATGTGGCTTATCTGCTGCCGATCGCCCATCAGCTGGTGGCGCAAACCGAAGCGGCAGGCAACATGGCGGCGGCGCTGAGTGAGTGCGCTACGCTGTGTCAGCGCCGTCTTGACGTACTGCAGCCGGAAGAGGCGTGGCGCGATATCACCAATGCGTGGCAGCTGCGTCCGCGCCAGCTGGCGGTGCTGCAGCGCCTGGCCGCGTGGCGTCTCAACCTCGCCCGGCAGAAAGACATGGCGGTGAATTTTGTGGTGCGCGAAGAGAACCTGTGGAAAGTCGCGCGCTTTATGCCCGGCAGCCTTGGCGAGCTGGATCATCTCGGCCTGAACGGTCACGAAATCCGCTTCCACGGTAAGGCCCTGGTGGCGATGGTTGCAGAGGCGCAGGCGCTGGATGAGGCCGCATTACCGCCGCCGTTGCCTAATCTGATTGACCACGCGCATTACAAGCAGGCGTTCAAAGCGATTAAAGCACTGGTACAGCAGGTGAGTGAGCAGACCGGTTACAGTCAGGAGCTGTTAGCATCACGGCGCCAGATTAACCAGGTGCTGAGCGTGCACTGGGGACTGAAAAGCGCCACGCGTCCGCCGGAACTGCTGGCAGGCTGGCGGGGTGAGGTGTTGAAAGCCGGGATCGACGAGATTTTACACACGCTGTAAGCGGAACGTTTTCCCCTGCGCAACCACGCAGGGGAAAATCAGGAACCCGCTACAATCATTTAGGAACGTCTTCCGTCTCCGGCAGCGTCACGTTGAGCTCGAGGATAGAGATGTCATCCCCTTTCTGATCCAGCTGCACCGTGACCATGTCCGGGTCAATTTTCACGTATTTACAGATCACTTCCAGGATATCGCGCTTCAGCTGCGGCAGATAGTGGGGCTCACTGTCGCCCCTTCTGCGTTCGGCCACGATAATCTGCAGCCTTTCCTTGGCTATGTTGGCTGTGTTCTTCTTACGGGATAAAAAGAAATCAAGTAATGCCATTGGTTATCCCCCGAACAGGCGTTTCAGGAAACCCTTCTTCTCTTCTTCGATAAAGCGGAAGGGGCGTTCTTCGCCAAGCAGGCGATCTACGGTATCAGCGTAAGCTTTACCGGCGTCAGAGTTAGCATCGAGGATCACGGGCTCACCCTGGTTAGACGCGCGCAGCACCGACTGATCTTCCGGAATCACACCGACCAGAGGAATGCGCAGGATTTCCAGCACGTCTTCCATGCTCAGCATGTCGCCACGCGTTACGCGTCCCGGGTTATAGCGGGTCAGTAACAGGTGCTCTTTTACCGGCTCCTCGCTGTTTTCAGCGCGACGCGATTTCGATGAGATGATGCCGAGAATACGGTCTGAGTCACGCACGGAAGAGACTTCCGGGTTGGTGGTAATGATCGCTTCATCCGCGAAGTACAGCGCCATCAGCGCACCGGTTTCGATACCGGCCGGCGAGTCGCAGACGATAAAATCGAAGTCCATTGCCGCCAGATCGTTCAGCACTTTTTCCACGCCTTCGCGGGTCAGGGCATCTTTATCACGGGTTTGTGAGGCGGGCAGAATATAAAGCTGCTCGGTGCGCTTGTCGCGAATCAGTGCCTGATTCAGCGTCGCATCGCCCTGAATAACGTTGACAAAGTCATACACCACGCGGCGCTCACAGCCCATGATCAGATCGAGGTTACGCAGACCGATATCGAAATCGATCACCACGGTTTTTTTGCCTTTCTGCGCTAACCCTGTGGCGATGGCCGCGCTTGACGTGGTCTTGCCAACGCCCCCTTTACCCGATGTAACTACAATGATGCGTGCCATAAATGTTGATTTCCTTAACGAAAGAAAAGGGGCCTAATTAAGTGTCTGGATGGTGAGCGCGCCCTCTTTAAGGCACAGGCGCGCAGCTTTACCAAAGAATTCCGCCGGGATCTGGTCCATGATCCAGTATTCGCCGGCAATGGAGACCAACTCTGCTGACAGGTTGGTGCAAAAAATCTGGCAGTCGCGATCGCCGCTGGCACCGGCCAGCGCGCGGCCGCGCATCATGCCGTAAATATGAATGTTGCCGTCTGCCACCAGTTCGGCACCGGCGCTGACGCTGCTGGTGACGATCAAATCGGCGTTGCGCGCGTAAATCTGCTGACCGGAACGCACTGGCGTATTGATGATACGCGTTTTGCTGGCCGGTTCGCTGACCGGCGGCGCGACCGCTTCCGGCTCCGGCGCGGGCGCATCAGCGCGTTTGCGGTTCTCTTTACCCTCTGACAGCACCGGCAGGCCAGCGCGGGCAATCATCTTTTTCAGGGCTTCATCTTTGCAGCCGCTCACGCCCACAATGCGTAAGCCGGTGGCGCTGACGGCCTGCTGCATCTGCTTCCAGTTGATGTCACCGTTCAGGGCTGACACGTTCAGCACCACCGGCGCGTTGTGCAGAAAAGCCGGGGCCTGGTCGATTTTGTCCTGCAGCGCCTGACGAATCACCTCGGGTTGCGAATGGTGCAGATGAACAACTGACAGGGTAAAACTGCTGCCCTTGAATTCGATTGGCGATTGCGACATCTGTCCTGACTCAGTCCTGTTTTACGACCCTGAAGTAAACGCCGATAAAATCGTCATTAACACCCGCGGGTCAATATTCGAAGTTCTGCAAGCATGTTATAGTTACTGCTATATTCAGGCAAGTGACGCCCTTAGTTAATTCGAGTAAAAAATATGTTTTGTGTGATCTATAGAAGCCCGCAACGCGACCAGACTTATCTGTATGTAGAAAAAAAAGACGATTTTTCGCGCGTCCCGGAAGAACTGCTGCGCGGCTTTGGCAAACCGCAGCTGGCGATGGTGCTGTCGCTCGACCAGCGCGACAGGCTGGCCAATGCTGACATCAATAAAGTGAAGCAGGGTTTAAGCGAACAAGGTTATTATTTGCAGATCCCACCACCGGTTGAAAGTCTGCTCAACATTCATCTTGAACAGGGTAAAAAAGTTTAATTCAGATTCATCTGTAAAAATATATCCTGTAAATAT